>JADYUE010000006.1 GCA_021531615.1 Fusobacterium varium
TTGTCCTTTTCTCTCGCGGACAAGATTTATATTACCACAAATAATATTTTCTGTCAACAACTTTTTTTAAATTTTATTGAATTTTATTTTTTTATAGTTTATATTAAAATTTAAAAGAGGTTGCCTAAATTTTAAGCAACCTCATAAAATTATTTAACTACTATATTTACTATTTTTTCAGGAACAACTATAACTTTCATTAAAGTTTTTCCTTCCATATGTTTCTTAACATTTTCTATTTCAAGAGCAGCTTTTTCAACTAACTCAATAGCTGTTCCTCTTGGAACTTCAACTGTTCCTCTAACTTTTCCATTAACTTGAACAGCAATTACAACATCAGAAGATTTAGTTAATTCCTCTTTGTATTCTGGCCATGCTTCATTGAATAGATATCCAGTATTTCCCATCTCTTCCCATAATTCATCACAGAAGTGAGGAGTAAATGGTGATAGCATAACTACTATATTTTTAACTACTTCTCCAAATATTTTTCTAGATTCAGAAGTTGCTTTTCCTCCCTCTAATACATTAACTTTGAAATCTTGAGTTTCATTGATAAGCTCCATTGTAGCAGCTATTGAAGTATTAAAGTGGTAGTCATCTTCTATTGATTCTGTTACTTTTTTAATAGTTTGGTTAAGTTTGATTATTAATGCTTTATCCTCTCTACTTACAGCATTTAGATCAATTTCTCCAAACTCCATATTTTCTTTATGTTCAACTACAAGTCTCCAGATTTTAGTTAAGAATCTGTAAGCTCCTGCAAGTCCATTTTCATTCCATTCAAGTTCTTTTTCAGGTGGTGCTGCAAACATTATAAATAATCTTGTTGTATCAGCTCCATATTTATCTATCATCTCTTCTGGATCTACTCCATTATTTTTAGATTTAGACATTTTTTCTACTTTTACTGCTAATTCTTCTCCTGTTGCTTTAGAGTATGCCTTTTCTCCTTTTATCTCTACATCTTCAGCAAAAAGGAATCTGTTTTCATTAGCTGAGTAATATGATGGTCCTAATACCATTCCTTGAGTTAATAATCTTTTAAATGGTTCATTTGAAGAATGAAGTCCTAAATCTCTTAGCACTTTATGGAAGAATCTAGCATATAGAAGATGCATTACAGCATGTTCTATTCCTCCAATATATTGATCTACTGGTGCCCATGCATCTACTGCTTCTTTTGCAAATGGTAGATCTGTATTTTTAGGATCACAATATCTTAAGAAATACCAAGATGAGTCAACAAATGTATCCATAGTATCTGTATCTCTTCTTGCTGGTCCTCCACAAACTGGACAAACTGCATGTTTGAATTTTTCTGAAGTTTCTATCGGATTTCCATTTCCTGAGAATTGTACATCTTCTGGTAACATTACTGGTAAGTTTTCATCTTTTTCCATTACTGTTCCACATTTTTCACAATATAGTGCTGGAATTGGAGTTCCCCAATATCTTTGTCTTGAAACTCCCCAATCTTTTAATCTATATTTTACAGTTCTTTTTCCATATCCATGCTCTTCAACATATACAGCTATATCTGTAAGAGCCTTTTTAGATGAGATTCCATTGAATTCCCCAGAGTTTGTCATTACTCCAACCTCTGTGAAAGCTGCTGTCATCTCTGCTGGATTTAAAGCTATTTCTTGTTTAGTTTCTTTATCTAATGGATTAATTACAACTTTTAATGGTAGGTTATATTTTTTAGCAAAAGCAAAGTCTCTATCATCATGTGTAGGAACTGCCATTACTGCTCCAGTACCATAGTTCATAAGTACATAGTCAGCTATCCATAATTGAACTTTTTCTTTTGTAACTGGATTAATTACATGCCAACCTGTAAATACCCCTCTCTTTTCTCTTCCCTCTGCTGATCTTTCTATCAAGTCAGTATTTTTCATCTCTTGTACTGCTGTTTTAATTTCTGGATTTACTTTTAAAATCTCATCAACAATTGGATGCTCTGGTGCAACAACACAGTATGAAACTCCAAATATAGTATCTATTCTTGTTGTAAACATAGGTAAATCTTCACCAGTTTCAGCAACTGTAAATACTATCTCTGTTCCATAAGATTTTCCTATCCAGTTCTTTTGCATTGTAAGAACTTTTTCTGGCCATCCATCTTTAATCTCTTTATGCCCTTCTAATAATTCATCTGCATAATCAGTTATTTTAAAGAACCATTGTTCTAGCTCTTTTTGAATTACTGGAGTTTTACTATGTCTCCAGCACATTCCATCTTCAACTTGTTCATTAGCAAGAACTGTATTACATTCTGGACACCAGTTTACTAATGATTTCTTTTTATATATTAATCCTTTTTCATAAAGTCTTTTAAATATCCATTGGTTCCATCTGTAATATTCTGGAGTGTATGAAGCTATCTCTCTTTCCCAATCATATGAAAATCCTAGTTTTTTTAATTGTCTTTTCATATTTTCTATATTTGATTTTGTCCAGATAACAGGGTGTGCTCCATGTTGAATAGCAGCATTTTCTGCTGGCAGTCCAAAAGAGTCCCATCCCATTGGATGAAGAACATTATATCCTTTCATTCTTTTATATCTAGCTATAACGTCACCTATAGTATAGTTTCTAGCATGACCTACATGAAGTTTTCCAGAAGGATATGGCAACATTTCAAGAACATAATAGTTTTCTTTCCCATCAACTTTATTTTCTGTCTTGAATATATTTTCATTTTCCCATTTACCTTGCCACTTGGCTTCTACTTCTTTAAAATCGTACTCTCTCAAAAATCTCACCTCTATCATTTTCAATTATATTTCTCAATATATCACATTTAACTATCTATAACAATAGACAAACTACTATATTTTATTTTCTTGATACTCATTTATCCAAACTTCGCTTTTTCTTTTTATTCTTTGAAAACTATTATCAATAGTTTTTGGAGATTTTTGTAACTCCTGAGCAATCTCTCTATACGAATATCCCTTTATCATATATTTAAAAACCTCTTTTTCTAAGGTACTAAAATTCTTGTTCACAAAAGTTTTAAAATCATTTAATTTCTCTTTTGTTAAAAAAATCTCTTCAGGATCATAGTTAACATATGATTTAAGTCCCTTATTATATTCAATCTCTTTCCCACCATCATTTTCTATACAATTTCCTGATGCTAGATTAAGAGCTGTATTTTTCTGTGTATTTGAAGCTTTAATAGCTGTTATTATCTGACTTCTAATACATATCATTGCAAAAGTTTTAAAAGAAGATTTTCCTTTCTTATATGCTTTTAATGCTTTTAAAAGTCCAATAGTTCCCTCTTGTAAAAGATCTTCTTGCTCTGCTCCAACTATAAAATAGTTTTTTACATTTAGATAAATATAGTTTTTATACTCTTGTAAAATAAGGTTAATCGCCTCTTGATCTCCTGATTGTGCTTTATTTATCACTTCATCAGTTACTAATTCCATAGCCATATCAATGCTCACTTTCTTATAAGATCTTAGTTAAATGATTTAACTATTTCAGAAAGAATTATCCCTCCAGCAACTGATACATTTAAAGAGTTTATCTTTCCATACATAGGTATTTTTATAAGAACATCACAAGTTTCTTTAACTTTCTTTCTTATTCCATTTCCTTCACTACCTAGTACAAGAGCTGTTCTGCTTGGATATTTCTCTTTAGAATAATCTTTACTTCCTTCTCCCTCTGCTCCATAAACCCAATAATCTAATTTTTTAAGTTTATTTAAAGCTTCAGAGATATTAGTTACTTTTACTATATCAACATATTCAATAGCTCCAGTAGAAGTCTTTACTACTGTTTCATTTATTCTTACTGCATTTCTTTCAGGAATAATTATACCTTTAACTCCAAAAACTTCAGCACTTCTTATTAATGCTCCAAAATTTCTAGGATCTTGAATCTCATCTAAAACTAATACTATTGAATTTTCCATAGGAGCAATCTTCTCTAAAAATTCTCCAAAATCTACATAATAATCATACTCACTTATATATGCTGCTACTCCTTGAGAGTTTTCTATTCTCTTTTCAGTATAGAATATTTTAATATTTCTTTCAGATGCCAATCTTCTTATCTTATTAAGTTTTTCATCTTTATTCCCTTTAAATATCTCTATTTTCTCTATATTTTTTTCTTTATTTTGTAATACTTCTATTACAGGATTTACCCCTATAATTCTCTCCATTTTACCTCCATTAAATTTCAGTTTTTATTCTTTCTATATCTGCACCAAGTTCTTTTAATTTTAACTCTAAATTTTCATATCCTCTATCAACATGATAAATTCTATTTACAATACTTACTCCTTCAGCTTTTAAAGCAGCTAAAATTAAACATGCTCCAGCTCTTAAATCACTTGCCATTACTTCAGCTGATGAGAAATTCTCTACACCATTAATTGTAGCTGAGTTACTATTAATATCTATCTTAGCTCCCATTCTATTTAGTTCTGGCACATGCATAAATCTATTTTCAAAAACAGTTTCCTTTACTTCACTTGTTCCATTAATTAAGCACATTAAAGTCATTATTGGTGATTGTAAATCTGTTGGGAATCCAGGGTGAGGCATTGTTGTTACTTTAACAGGTTTCAGATCTGAAAGCTTAGATAAAACTTTTAGATTATTTCCATCTATTTGGAATTTTACTCCCATTTCATCTAGTTTCATTAAGAAACTTCCTATATGCTCTTTAATTACCCCTCTAACCTCAATTTTTCCATCAAACATAACAGATGCTATAATAAAAGTTCCTGCAACAATTCTATCTGGAATAATTGTATGTTCACATGGATATAGTTTTTCTACTCCCTCTATTACTAATTTACTTGTTCCTACCCCTGAGATTTTAGCTCCCATATCATTTAAGAAATTACATAGATCTTCTATCTCTGGTTCTCTTGCAGCATTTTCAAGAATAGTAGTTCCTTTAGCTTTTACTGCTGCCATTACTATATTTTCAGTAGCTCCAACACTTGGAAAATCTAAAATAATTATTCCACCTTTAAGCTCATCTGCAACTGCATCTACATAACCATGATCTATATTTAATTTTACCCCTAAAGACTCAAATCCCTTTAAATGTAAGTCAACAGGTCTCGCTCCTATTGCACACCCTCCTGGTAAAGAAACTTTAGCTCTCTTTTCATGGGCTAACATAGCTCCCATAACTAAAAATGATGCTCTCATCTTTTTTACAAGCTCATATCCTGCTACTAAATTAGTCAATCCCTCATTTACAATTTTATATGTGTGATTATCTAATTTTTCTATTTTTAATCCTAAACTTTCTAATAACTTTACTAAAGTTCTTATATCCATCAAATTAGGAACATTCTTTAAAATATAAGTTCCCTTTTCAATAAGAGTTGCAATCATTATTGGTAAGGCTGCATTTTTTGCTCCCTCTACCTCTAATACTCCTGAAATCTCTTTTCCACCTGTTACCTTAAATGCTTCTACCATTAGTTTTTCTCCCTTTCTACTTTACATATTGGACACTCTTTTCCAAATAATCTATCAAATAATGTAAGCTCTTCAAATTGATCTTTATATGTTGGCATCTTCTCTACAAGTAATTTATAATGCTTCTTGCAAAGTTTAGCTCCCAACTTTCTTATATACTCTTTATTCAAGCCTACTTTTTCAAATTTTTCTTCTAAATCTTCTACCACTATCTGTCTCTTATCATCATCAAATGCTTCTTTTGAAACTACTACAAGTCCAATATCTCCTTGAGTATCTAAAGCATCTACTAAAGTATATTGTAATCCTATTTTTTCAGCAGCCATTATGTATGGTTGTAAAGATTTTAAAGGAATATCCCTTCTCATTTTAACCCTTGCTGTTGTTTCTTTTTTCATCTCAACTATTACTTCTTGATAGATAATTCCAGACATTATTTGTTTATCTGTCAATGCAAGTATAATATTTTCTTTAAATTCATCAAGATAAAAACTTCTTTCAGCTGTTGCTTTTAAAAAATTCAATTTTGCCGCATTAGGTTTATCAATAATGTTATCATTCATATTATTCCTCCTCGACAGTTTCTTTTGCATTTAACTTGAATTATATCATATGATTCATATAAAAGTAAAAACATATCTTAAATTTATTCACGAAAAATTTTCTCTATATCTTTTTAATTTTTTTATTATTAAAAAAGTGTTATAATATTTTTATTAATTTATTTTAACTTCATGGAGGAACTTATGTATAAAATTAAGATAACTTTACTTTTCTTTATTTTGTCAATTTTATCTTTTTCAAAAGAATTTACAATACATTTTAATATCCCTAGTGGAAATATTAGATATTATAAAACTAATGATAAAACTTTTAAAACCTTTGATTTTTATAATTCAAAAGCAGCTTTTAACCTCGACGAAGAGATCTATACATTTCTATTTTTCAATAGGGAGTATGCACCTATTATAAAAGAGATAGATGTAAAAAAGACTCCTAATGAGATTTATATTGAATTTTCTAAAAAAGAAGATGTTATCATCAATGGAGTTGTAAAATCTAATGATAATAATGTTGGGGGAAGTGAGATACAATTTATTGATAACTTAAATAGAGGTTACTCAACTACCTCAGATTATCTAGGTAATTTTCAAATAAAACTTCCTAAGGGAAATTATAAAGTCAATGTTAATAAATTTGGATATACAACTAAAAAAAATAATCCTTTAGTTTATGAATTTACATCTTCAGCGAAACCCTATAATTTAACCATAAATTTAGATAAAATACCTAGTTTTGTTGAAGGTCGTGTAATTGATGAAAAGAGAAATCCTATTATCAATGCTCAAGTAACTATAAAAAATGGTGCTGAAACTTTCTACTTAAAAACTGACGAATATGGAAAATTTAAAAAAGAGGTTAGCTCAGGAATAGTAACTTTAATTTGTACTAAGCCAGGATTTTTTACAAATGGTAGTGTTAGAAAAATAGAGAGTGATTCATCTATTCCGAATTTAGAAATTGTTTTAACTAAAACTAAATTTAATATTCAAGGAATTGTTACTGATGGAGTAAAAGCTCTTCCTAAAATTTTAATTACTATACATGATGAAGATATTAATAAAATAACTTCTGTTACTTCAGATGAAAATGGATATTATGAATTTACAAACATTGAAGGGGATAAAGAGGTTTTTATCTCTGTAAACGATCCCAAATATAAAAGATTAAAAACAGATCTATTTAGGCTTGATAAAAATATCAGTAATTTTAATCTAATCTTAGAAGAAAAATAAAATATAACTCAAATTAAAAGAGGTTACTTCTCTAATCAAATTAGAAAGGTAACCTCTTATTTTTATCTATTAGTTACTAATTGAATAAATGTATACAATAGTTTTAAACCATAAAATACAATTACTGCTCCACATACAATAT
Organism: Fusobacterium varium; assembly: GCA_021531615.1. Lineage (NCBI taxonomy): Bacteria > Fusobacteriati > Fusobacteriota > Fusobacteriia > Fusobacteriales > Fusobacteriaceae > Fusobacterium > Fusobacterium varium. Next base: position 7,404 of record JADYUE010000006.1, read on the forward strand.
TTATTCCACGTAGTATCTTATCAGTAAATTTGCTACTAAAAACTGAAATAAAAGTTGTTATTCCTGTAAACCATAAACATGATGCAGATGTAACACCAGCAATAAATTTTAATCCTTCCTCTTTAGGAAGAGATGCTCTAAATGCCCCTAACATCATACTTCCATCAATTATAGCTTGAGGATTAAACCAAGTTACTACACAAGCAGTAGTTATTACTTTTAATATAGGTACATTCACATCTGTTGAACTATCCATACTTCCTTTAGATCTTAAAAGTCCTATTCCAATCCAGATAACTATAATACTTCCCACTAATAGTATTGCCAATTCTAGTAACTTTGATTTTTCCATTATTGTTCCTACCCCAAAAAAACAAGCTAAAGCTAAAGTTACATCAAAAAAAATAACTATTAGTGCTGTAAGATATGCTCTACTTCTCTTTTGAGTTAGAGCTGTATTAATTACAAAAAGATTTTGTAGCCCTATTGGAGCAACATAAGCTAGCCCCATAGTGATTCCCTGTAAAAAATATTTCATATTCCATACCCCTTAATTTTATATATTTTTATTTTTTAGTTTTAATACATATCTTTTGTAACTTCTAATGATGCTATTCCATTAAGTTCTAGTCCTGCAAAACAATCTTCAGGATTTTTTACACATTTTATCTTATAATAAGCTGCCTCAGCTATCATAGCTGCATTATCTGTACATAGTTTCATAGATGGATAATAAACACTTATTCCTAGCTTTTTAGCCTCTTCTGTTAATTGACTTCTCAACAATGAGTTAGCTGCAACCCCTCCAGCTAAAATAATAGTCTTAACATTTTTGTCCTTAGCTGCTTTCAATGTTTTCTTACATAAAATATCCACTACTTTTCCTAAAAATGAAGCTGCTAAATCCTCTTGTTTAAACTCTTCACCCTTCATCTTCATCTTATTTACAAAATTTATTACAGCAGTTTTAATTCCTGAAAAACTAAAGTCATACTCTCCAACTTTAGGCTCTGGTATTTGAAGAAAATCTCTATCCCCTTCATAGTACATTCTATCTATTACAGGACCTCCAGGATATCCTATTCCCAATACTCTTGCAACTTTATCACAACTTTCTCCAACTGCATCATCTAAAGTTCCACCTAAATTTACAAATTTATGATCTTCACCCATAAATACAATATTAGTATGCCCCCCTGAAACTACTAATGCTATACACGGAAGTTTTATATCATGCTCTAAAAAGTTAGCATATATATGTCCTTTAATATGATGTACTGGAATTATTGGTATATTATGAGCATATGATAATCCCTTTGCAAAAGAAACTCCAACTAATAATGCTCCTATAAGTCCTGGTGCATATGTTACTGCAATATAATCTACATCATCTAATGTTATTTGAGCTTCTGTTAATGCTTCATCTAAAATAGCTGCAATATTTTTAATATGTTGTCTTGAAGCAATTTCTGGAACTACTCCTCCATACTCTTTATGAATTGCTATTTGAGATGAAATTTTATTTGATAATATCTCTTTACCATCTTTTAAGACTGCTATGGAAGTTTCATCACATGAACTTTCAATTCCTAAAATAATCATAAATTTCCTCCTTTTTCTTATTACACTCTCTTGAGTATTATATCATTTTTTAAGGAAAAAATCTGTTTTTTCTAATTAACTTTTAAATTATATCTTTCAAATATAGCCTTAGCATTTTCAGTTCTCTCTTTTGAAAGTTCTTCTACCCCTTCAAGAGTATACTTCATTCCTAATTCTTTATATTTAAACTCTCCCAATCTATGATAAGGTAATATCTCTACTCTTTCAACATTATCTAAAGTAGATACATATTGTGCAAGTCTATCTAAAAGCTCATCATCATCTGTAATATTTGGTACTACTACATGTCTAATCCAAACTTTCTTTCCAATCTCTTTTAGATATTTAGCAAACTCAAGGGTATTTTTTAATTCTACTCTTGTCAATTCCTTATATATCTTTTCATCAATTGCCTTTATATCTAGTAAAACAAGATCTGTATATTCTAAAACCTCTTTAACTTTATCATTAAAAATATATCCTGAAGTATCAATAGCAGTATGTATCCCCTCTTCTTTGCATAATTTAAAAAGTTCTAAAATAAATTCAGCTTGAAGAAGAGGCTCTCCACCTGTTACAGTAACTCCTCCTTTTTTTCCAAAATACCCCTTATATTTTTTTATCTTCTCAAAGGTTTCTTTTGCAGATTCTTTTATCTTCCCCCCTGTTAAATTCCAAGTATCTGGGTTGTGACAAAATTTACATCTCAAAGGACAACCTTGTAAAAAAAGAACAAATCTTATTCCTGGTCCATCAACAGTTCCAAAACTCTCATATGAATGTATATTACCAATAATATTTTTATTTTCCATATTTCCCCCTTCATTAAATTTCAAAAAGGGGCATGTAGTTGCCCCTTTTTGTAGTTTGCTATTTTATTACATTTTACTATTAATTGTTCTTGAAAGAACATCTAATTGTTGTTCCCTAGTTAATCTTACAAAGTTTACTGCATATCCAGAAACTCTAATAGTTAATTGAGGATATTTTTCAGGATTTTCCATTGCATCTTCAAGTAGCTCTCTATTAAATACATTGACATTTAGATGTTGTCCCCCTTGTGGAGTGAAATATCCATCCATCATAGAAACAAGATTTTCTATTCTGTCTTCAGCTGTTTTTCCTAGTGCATTTGGAGCTATTGCAAATGTATAAGATATTCCATCATTTGCATGGTGGAATGGAAGTTTAGCTACTGATGCTAGAGATGCTATTGCTCCTCTTGTATCTCTTCCATTCATTGGGTTAGCTCCTGGAGAGAATGGAGCTCCTGCTCTTCTTCCATCAGGAGTATTTCCTGTTTTCTTACCATATACAACATTTGATGTTATTGTAAGAATTGATTGAGTAGCTCTTGAGTGTCTATATGTTTCATGAGTTCTTAGGTAGTTCATGAATTTTTCTGTTACCATTACAGCAAGATCATCTGTAGAATCTTCATTATTTCCAAATGGAACATATTCTCCTTCTCTTTCAAAGTCAACAATAAGTCCACTTTCATTTCTTATAACTTTTACTTTGCTATCTCTTATAGCCGCTAATGAGTCTGCTACTATTGAAAGTCCAGCTATTCCAGTTGCTTGAGTTCTTTCAATATCTAAATCATGAAGAGCCATTTCAAAAGCTTCGTAAGCATATTTATCATGCATATAGTGAATTATTTTTAGTGCATTTACATAAACTCCAGCAAGCCACTTCATCATTTGCTCAAATTTTTCCATTACATCTTTAAACTCTAGGTAATCTCCTGTTACTGGAGCAAATTTTGGTGCAACTTGAACTCCACTTTTCTCATCTCTTCCACCGTTTAAAGCATATAGTAAAGTTTTTGGTAAGTTTGCTCTAGCTCCAAAGAATTGCATTCCTTTTCCTATTTTCATAGGAGATACACAACAAGCGATTCCATAATCATCACCAAATTCTGGTCTCATTAGATCATCATTTTCATATTGAACTGCTGATGTATCAATAGATACTTTTGCACAGAAGTTTTTCCAATTTTCTGGAGAGCTTACTGACCATAGAACTGTCATATTTGGTTCTGGTGCTGGTCCTAAGTTATATAGAGTATGTAAATATCTAAATGATGTTTTTGTTACTAAAGTTCTTCCGTCTACTCCTTGTCCTCCAAGAGATTCTGTTGTCCAAGTTGGATCTCCAGAGAATAGTGCATCATATTCAGGAGTTCTTAAGAATCTAACTATTCTTAATTTTATAATAAATTGATCAATTAGCTCTTGAGCTTCTTTTTCTGTAATAACTCCATTTTCTAGATCTCTTTGAATATAGATATCTAAGAAAGTAGATGTTCTTCCTAGTGACATAGCTGCTCCATCTTGATCTTTTACAGCTGCTAAATATCCAAAGTATAGATATTGTACTGCTTCTTTTGCATTTTCAGCTGGTCTTGAAAGATCAAATCCGTAAGCTTGTCCCATTTTTACAAAACTTTTTAAAGCTTTTATCTGTTCAAAAATTTCTTCTCTTCTTCTGATAGTTTCATCATCCATCTCTGCAACTTCAAGAACTTTCATTTGTTGTTGTTTATCTTCTATCAGTCTATCTACTCCATAAAGAGGTACTCTTCTATAGTCACCTATTATTCTTCCTCTTCCATAAGCATCTGGAAGTCCAGTAATAATTCCTGATTTTCTACAAGCTTTCATCTCATCAGTATAAGCTGAGAATACTCCCTCATTGTGAGTTTTTCTATATTTTGTAAATATCTCTTCAGTTAAAGGATCAATCTCATATCCAAAAGCTTCTAAAGAGTTTTTTACCATTCTTAATCCACCTTTAGGGAAAATTCCTCTTTTTAAAGGTGCATCTGTTTGAAGTCCAACTATAACTTCAGCATCTTTATCAATATATCCTGGTCCATAAGCATCAATAGCTTGAGGAATTTTTGTTTCTGCATCATAAATTCCCTTTTCTCTTTCAACTTTGAACATCTCTGTAAGTTTGTTCCATACTTTTTTAGTATTTTCTGTTGCATCTTCTAAGAAAGAGTCATCTCCAGTATATGGAGTATAGTTACATTGAATAAAATCTCTTACATTGATCTCATTTTTCCAAAGTTCCCCTACAAAACCATTCCAATATTTCATTTTAACCTCCTGATAATATTTAATATTTAAAACTGATCTACCAGTTACTGACTACTAAAGCAATATTAGTTTACCATTCTTTACTAATTATGTCAATAATTATATTTTAACATTCAAATATTTTTAAAAACTTATTTATAGGTATAAAAAAAGCCGACAGACTAGGCTTATTGCCCAGACGGTCGGCATTAATTACATTATACTTCATGTGGTTTATTCCACTTCCGTCAGTCGTATAACTAATTAAAGAATATCATTTTATAAAATATGTGTCAACTAAAATTTATTATATCTTCTCAAAATTTTCTACTATTTTATCTCTAACAATAGTAGCTAGGACCTTTTCCTCATCTTTTGAAAGATTTTTTACAAAGATAGGTTCATCTACTACAAGGGTTACCTTTTTCCCCCTTGCCATTTTCAATGTCCCTCTTGGCTGAATATCATAAGTACCCTTTAATGTTAAAGGAACTATAATCCCATTAGTTTCAGTTGCCAATTTAAAACTACCTTTTTTAAAATTCAATATTTTCCCAGTCAAACTTCTTTCTCCCTCTGGAAAAATTACAGTAGGATAACCTTTTTTTATAAGTTCAACTGCTTTTTTTATATCCTTTATTCCCTCTCTTGGGTTTTCTCTATTTAAAAATACACAGTTACTTTTTTTCATCCAAGTTCCAAAAAAAGGCCATCTCTTCATCTCATGTTTAGCTACAAATCCAACATCCATATGAAGAGCTGTTACAATAGCAGGAATATCTAAATTACTTTGATGGTTGCATACAAAAATAATTCCCTCTTTTTTATCTAGAGAATCTATAGCATCTCTATTCTTATATTTTATATCTAATTTTACATCTAAACTTTTTAAAATATGTTTAGATAGCCACTTTAATTTTTCTCTTGCATACTCTACTCCTGCTCTTTCTTCCATTGTTTTAATCTTAGGAAGATAAGCTATACTTATAAAAGAGAATAAAAAAAATCCTGTTAATGAAGCTAAAATTAAACCTAACATCTTTCCTCCACTACTATTCTAATTCTGAAATTGCTTTTTTTATATCCCTATATTGAAACCCTTTTCTCATAAGAGAAACTATTTTTTTATCCTTTTCCTTCTCTCCAAGTCTTAACCATAATCTTTTTATCTCTTCTAATTCATTATCAGAATTATCATTTAATAATTCCCTTATGATATCTGAAGATAACCCCTTTTGGAAAAGCATAAACTCCATTTTTTTTCTCCCATAATTGTGAGTTTTTATATAGCATCTTCCATATTCCATATCATCTAAATAACCTTTTTCTATAAATTCATCTATTATCTCTTCTACTATCTCTTTTTCACGATATTTTGTAATAAGTTTTGTTGTAAACTCTTTAATAGGATAATCCTTTTTGCTCAATAGGAAATATCCCATACTTAAAACCCTTCTTCTTATAATTTCGTAATACTCTTCTTCTGAGATCTCATTTCTCTTTTGAAGCTCATATTCTGCTATAGTCTGCTTGTTCAAGTCAATAAAAAATTCTTCATCAAAATATATTTTATTTCCTTTTAGACTATATCTCCTCATCAAAATCTAAAACTCCCTCTTTTACTTCCAAGATCTCTTCTGTAGATTCTTCTTCCTTACCTTTATTTAAAATTTTTCTTACTTCCTCTTCAATCTTTTCTAATAATTCTGGTTCATTTTCAAGTCTAGCTTTTACATTTTCTTTTCCTTGTCCAAGTCTAATGTCTCCAAAACTAAACCAAGCTCCTGATTTAGATACTATATCATTATCTAAAGCCATATCTAAGATCTCTCCAACTCTTGAGATTCCCTTACCATACATAATTTGGAAAGATGCCTCTTTAAATGGTGGAGCTATCTTATTTTTAGTGATTTTTACTAAAGTTTCATTTCCTATAACTTCATCACCTTGTTTTACTTGTCCAACTCTTTTTACTTCCATTCTAACAGATGCATAGAATTTCAGAGCTTTTCCTCCAGTAGTTGTTGTTTGAGGACCGAAACCAAATCCACCTATCTTATCTCTGATTTGGTTTATAAATATCATAGTTGTCTTTGATTTATTTAAAGTTGCTGTTAATTTTCTAAGAGCCTTTGACATAAGTCTAGCTTGAAGTCCCATCTGTTGATCTGACATCTCTCCATCTATCTCTGTCTTAGGTACAAGAGCTGCTACTGAGTCAACTACAATAAGATCTACTGCTCCAGATCTCACTAACATATCAGCTATCTCCATAGCTTGTTCCCCATAATCTGGTTGAGATATTAAAAGTTCATCTATATCAACACCTAAAGCTTTAGCATACACAGGGTCAAGAGCATGTTCCGCATCTATAAATGCAACTATTCCTCCCTCTTTTTGTGCCTCTGCTGCTATATGAAGAGCTATTGTTGTTTTACCTGAACTCTCTGCTCCATAGATCTCAACTATTCTTCCTCTAGGTACTCCTCCTTGTCCTAAAGCTGCATCAAGATTTATACTTCCAGTAGAGATTACCTCTACATTCATATTTTGGTTATCTCCTAATTTCATTATAGACCCATCACCAAAATCTTTTCTTATCTGTTTCATTGCAAGTTCAAGTGCTTTTTCTTTCTCGTTTATCTCATTTTTTTCTTTTGCTTTTGCCATTCTTCTACCACCCTCACTTTTATAATTTTATTTTTTTCTCTATCTCTTTTAAAATCATCTCACCTTTTATATTCTTCATACAATTAAAGTGATGTTTAGGGCAAACTTTATCTCCATGTAAACTGCAAGGAGCACAACTTTCACCACTATAAATTAATGTATCATCTTCTCCAAAGTCAAACATTCCTGGACTTGTAGGTCCAAATATAACAAAGGTTTTACATTTAACCCCTCTAGCTATATGAAACGGTCCTGAATCATTAGTGACTAAAAATTTAGCTCTACTTAATAAAGCCCCACTCTCTTTAAGTGATAACTTTCCAGCTAAATTTATTGTGTGCCCACCACTGATCTCATTGATCTTATTACAAACTTCTATATCCTCTTTTCCACCTATGAGAACAGTTTCCTTTCCATATTTTTCAAAAATAAGTTTAGCTAGAGTTCCAAACCCTTCAGGAGTCCATTTTTTTGTATTTTTTGATGCTCCAGGAGCCATTACTGGTAGATCAACATATTCATTAAACTTCTCTTCTATTCCATTAGGAAAAGAAAAAGTTAGATCTTCCCCTTTATACTCCAATCCAAAATCTTTAAATGCACCAAAATAATTTTTTACTATAGTATCATCTACTTCATATTTTATCAATCTTAATTTAACTAAAAGTGTTTTCCACCAACTTCTTTTTTTATATCTATAACATTTAATCCCTAAATGTTTAGATATAACCTTTGATCTCAGCTTTGAATGAAGATCAAAAACATAATCATATCCATTTTCTCTTAATTTTTCTGCAAAGATCTTCATATTTTTTAATCCATCATTCTCTTTTTTATTAAAAAGAATTAGATTATCTATATATGGTAATCCCTCTATTGCAGCTTTAAATTTATCCAATACAAGAAAATCTATAGTTGCCTCTGGATACTTTTCCTTAAAAGCTTTTAATACAGGTGTAGTCAATATTATATCCCCTATTGAACTAAGCCTTATAACTAATATTTTCACTTCTTTTTTCTCCTAATACTTTTTATTTTAGCTAAAAAAGTTAAATAGTTTCTTAATCCCTTTGCTCCCTTATAATATATGCTCTCTTTATCATAATCTATCTCTTGAGGGCAGCTCTCCTCTAGATACATAAATTCAAAAGCTCTTCCAAATCCTCCATATTTATTCCAAAGAAGTTTTGTATCAATAAGATATACCTTTTCTCCTTTTATAAGGAAATTATTCATATGTGAGTCTCCATGCAGATAACCTAAGCTATGTATCTTTTTTAACTCTGACATTATTAATTTTATATCTTTAAAGCTACTCTCTCTACCATCTATATACCCATAGATCAGATAAGAATCATATACTACTAAGCCTTTTTTCTTCTCCACAGCTAAATATGGAACTGCTCCATTAAGTCCTACTTCTCTAATCTTTTCTATATTTTCAAATTCTCTCTTACTTTCACTACCTCTAAAAATAGATAAAAACCTCTGCCATTTTCTACTATTTTTCTCTATCGGTCTTTTATAAATATATTTTTCCCCTTGAATTTCTATTAGTGCTACATAACTTCTCTGATCATCTTTTAAAACTTTTAGCAGTTTATATCTATTATTTTCAATTAAATCAAAAAATTCTAAACTTTTTTCATCATTAAAATATAAATATGTATTTCCTCTTCTTACTTTTTTCATATCTATTCTCTTCCAATAGTTTTATAAATCTCATCTAAAATAAGTTCTGGCTTTATATCTACCATACATTTAAAATGTTTCTCTGGACACTTATCCCCACCATGTAGCGAACATGGTCTACACTTTAACTCTTCCCTTTGAAAAACTACACTATTTTTTGACCAAGGGAAAAATCCTAACTCTTTTACAGTTGGACCAAATATAGCAAGAATTTTTACATTTTTCCATGCTGATGCTATATGGATTGGAGAAGAATCATTAGTTACTATTAACTCTGCTCTTCTTATTAATTCAGCTAATTCTAAAAGTGTTGTTTTCCCTCTAAAATCAACTATATTTCCTCCAGTTTCTATATTTAAGGCTCTCTCTTCATTTCCTCCTACAACAGCTAAGATAATATCTTCTCTATTTTTTAGTTCTTTTAATACTTCGTTGAAATATTCTAAAGGCCATTTTTTAGTAAACCATTTACTTCCTGGAGCTATAACAACTATCTTTTTATCTCCATACCCTTTTAACATCTCATCAACTTTTTCAATATCTTTAATATTTGGATATAATTCTATCTCATATCTTTTATCTGTATCTTTAGAGATAAAAGATAGAAGTTTTTCAACCTCATGCTTTTTCTTATCATACTCAATCTTCTCTGTATAAAGAAATGATAGATCAGCAGTTTTATATCCTTTTCTCACTGGGGAACCTGTAAGCCATGAGAGAATTGAACTTCTCATATATCTATGTGGTGTTATAACCAAATTAAAATTTTCATACTTCAATCTTTTTCCTAATTGATATATTCCTAATATCCCCTTATGCTTTCCTCTCTTATCATACTCAATAATCTCACTTATGTTTGGGTTATTTCTTAAAATTGCTGCTCCTGCTGGAGTTGTAACATAGGTAATATCACTATTTGGATATACATCTTTTATCTTTCTTAACAAAGGAGTTGATAAAACTATATCCCCTATAAATGCTGTATGTATAACTAATATCCTAATTTTTACCACCCTCTTCAAGCTTTAAAGCTCTTTCTAAAGCAAGTATCAAATCTAACTCCATATCTCTATCATAAGTATCAAAATAAGGGTTTTTATAATCTTCTTTTGGATTATCTTTATCTGGAACTAAATAATAAACTTTATCATCTCCTAAAACTCCCCATCTTGTAATGCTTTGAGTTTTCTTATTAGGATAGATAGCAACTATTCTCTTTTTTAATGCTCCTGCCATATGTGTTGGTCCTGTTGATGCTCCTAAATATACATCACATCTATCTATAATAGCAGCTATATTTAAAAGATCCCCACCATTAGCGTATAGATATACTCCCATTGAGTTAGCCTCTTTTATTAGTTTTAATCCTCTCTCCTCATCAGATATGTGGCAAGTTATAATTACATTCACATCTCTATTTCTCTTCTTAAAATTCTTTATAAGTCTAGCATACTCTTCATCTTTAATATTTTTAGCAGATCCACCTATAAAAGGATTTATTACTATACTTTGTCCCTTTATGTTATTAGTTTTAAAGAACATTTCTACTGCTTGTCTATGCTTATCCTCTATATAGATTTTTGTCTCTAATTCATACTCTTTTTGAAATAGATTTGGATCTAATTGTTTGATTAAATCTAAATTATATTTTCCCTCATTTTTTTCTGATTTAGATCTCTTTTGCCAAACACCTTTATTGTAAGTGAAAAAAGATGATAATTTAGACAATGGTCCTATCTTTATCTTAGCTTTACTCGCTCTTGCTAATTTTGCCACAAACGAATCATTATACAGTGCTATAAACACATCTGCTTTAAAATAAGCTATCTTGTCTATTAACTCATTTTGTGAGTAATCATCTATCTTAATTATCCTATCTACATATGGTAAATTCTTTACAATCTCATAGTTATATTTTCTTACTAATACTACTAATTCAGCTTGTGGATACATCTTTTTTACCATAAAAAAACTTGGAATAGAAAGTATCAAATCCCCTATTTTATCTGTTCTCGATACTATTATTCTTTTAATCTCCATTCTTTGCTCCCTTTTTATCATCTATATAACTTCCATTTCTATAGATCTCTCTCAATTTAAAATATTTTACCATTGAATATAACGAACTTGTTGAAGCTAATAGAAATCCTTCTACTCCATCTAAAAATCCCAGTCTTATTATATACATTCTAATAAATTTATATAATGGGTTAAAAGCTATTTGAAATATACTAGCCTTTTTTCCTTTTTTATAATATTCTAATGCTCCTTCAGTTGTATATCTATTGAATTTACTAAAATAATCTTCTAAAGTCAAATAGCTATGATGATATATATCCTCTTTTATCTGATATACTTTTTCATCTGTTACAAAACTTTCATGTACTGTATTATCATTAAATTTTCCTGCTCCCTTTAAGAACAATCTTACAGCATATGAAGTTCCCCAACCACCATGTTTTATTTTTTTTCCAAAACATACTGATAATCTATTTATCTCATAAACTTTTTTACTTTCATCATTGCTTTCTATTATCTCTTTTATCTTTTCTTTTAACTGTGGAGATAGCTCCTCATCAGCATCAACTGCCAATATCCACTTTCCGCTACAATTATCTATTGCAACATTTCTTTGCTTTCCATAACCTAACCATTTTTGATTAATAAATTTAGCCTTATATTTATCTGCTATCTCTTTTGTTCTATCTGTTGATCCACTATCAACTATTACAATCTCATCACATATATCCTCTAAAGCTTTTAAAGTTCTATCTAAATTTTTCTCTTCATTAAAAGTCATTATTGCAGCTGATAGTTTCATCCAACTTCCTCCCTATTTTTCATCTCAATATTATAATTATATCAAAAATCATGGGATTTTCCTATATAAATAAATCCTTTAATTTTACAAAAAATAGAAAAAGATGAACCGGCCAAGTTCATCTTTTTCCATAAAAATATTTAGGGTTAGACTACAACATATGAATCTAAAAAGTGGGGTTTAAAAAAATTATTTGGAATATGGTGCCTAGAAAAGGATTCGAACCTTCGACCGTACGGGTATGAACCGTATGCTCTAGCCAACTGAGCTATCTAGGCATATGATTACTAATAGTACACTATTTTTTTTAGATTGTCAATATTTTTTTGCAATTACGTTAAAAAAAGACACACTATTTTAAGTGTGTCTTTTTACAGTACGTTAACTTCTACTTTTTCTATTAGATAGCTTCGAATTCATCTGTTCCAACAGAGCATAGAGGACATACCCAATCTTCTGGTAAATCTTCAAATGCTGTTCCTGCTGCTACTCCGTTATCTGGATCTCCGATTTCTGGATCATATACATATCCGCATACTTTACATTCATATTTTTTCATCTTAATTTTCCTCCTGTTTTGGTATAAAATTTATTTTTAATTTGCTATTTTGCTAAAAAATCATCTTTTCCTGCAGAACATAGTGGACATACCCAATCTTCTGGTAAATCTTCAAACGCTGTTCCTGCTGCTATTCCATTATCTGGATCTCCGATTTCTGGATCATATATATATCCACAAACTTCGCATTCATATTTTCTCATTGAAATTGCCTCCTATCTGTTTTTCCATAAACCATGAATATTACAATATTCTCTTGCTACAACATCTTTTCCTTTAGCAATTTCAAAGAAAGCTTCAGGTTCATCTCCAGGGTTTAAATATTTTCTATAAAGTTTATCTCCATCTATTATAAGTTCTATAAATTCAATATAGTGTGCTTCAAGCATTGGATGTTTTGCCTCTTTACCAACTTTTACTAAGTAACCATTTTCTCTTTCTTCAACATAAGGAACATGTTTTTCAGTTGCTGCATCTTGAGTTTTTGCCTCTAATACTTCAACTTCTGGTTTTGCTACTCCACACTCTTTACCAAGTGATACAATTTCCATTATCATTCCACACTCTTTACATTTTAAAAGATCATTTTTGTTCATAAAAGCACCTCCATGTTATATTTGCTATACACTATTTATTCAAGCAGTCTTGACAAATTCCTTTAAAATAAAGGTGTTGTTCCTTTATCTCAAAATTTTCAAGATTCTTTGTATCTAGCAATCTTTTATCTACATCTATATCGAAAATCTTTCCACACTTTTCACATTTAAAATGCCCATGGACATTCATTGTAGCATCATATCTTGTTTCATTTTCTTCTATTACTAAGATATTAGCTATTTTTTTCTCTATGAATAAATTTAATGTATTATAAACTGTTGTTTTAGATAAAGTAGGAATCTCTGTACATAGAGCTTTATATATCATATCCACTGTTGGATGATTTTTATTTTTTTGTAAATATTGAAATACTTTCATTCTTTGATATGAAGGCTTTATAGAATGTTCTTTTAAATATTCACCTATATCCATTATCTCTAAGCTCATTTTCAACCTCCTTGTTTCTAAATTCAAAATTGTAATGATTATATATTTAATAATATAATGAATTTCAAATTATGTCAAGTTAGTTTTTTATTAATTATATAGTTTTTTTCATAAGATATCTATGTATACCTTCTCCATACTCATTTTCTTGGTATTCTACTATTGAGTATCCAAAATGTTTATACATATTAATAGCAATTTCATTTTCTGGATCAACAGTAAGATATATTTCATTATATCCTTTATTTTTTAAATATTTTTCACTCTCTGCCATTATTCTATTGGCATTTCCTTGATTTCTATATTTTTTCAAAGTACAAATTCCATATAAAAAAACTTCTTTCTTATCAAAACATTGCATATATTCAATAATAGATATTATTTTATTATCTTCTTCCAATACAAAAACTTTTCCATATCTTAAAAGAGCTTTTAAAATCCAAAGATCAACTCCACCTTTTCCTCCAAAAGCTTCCTCTTCTAATTCAACTATTTCCTTTATCAATGGTAAATCTGCCCTGTTTAATTCTTTAAAATCCATTTTTTCCTCCAAAATATCAATCAATAATTTACTTCTGATAGATATAGTCCAAAGGGATCTGCAACCTTTTTTATATATTTTTTTTCTGGATTATTTAACATATCTATTAGATAGTTTTTATCTCTGTTACCAAAATAAATTTCTAAAGCTGTTCCTATCATTATTCTAATTTGAGACTTTAAAAAAGAGTTTCCTCTTATCTCAACAATTAATTTTTGATCTTCTTCAAAAAGCTCTATACTATATATCTCTCTTATAGAGGTTTTACTTCCACAATCACTCATTCTAAAATTATTAAAATCATGTACTCCTATTAAAGGTTTCATAATCTCAAAAAATCTATCTTTTTCTATTTTTTTATTTACATATGTTGTATATCTACTTTCAAAAGGATTTCTTTTCCAAGTCATAATATATCTATATGCTCTACTCTTAGGTAAAAATCTTGAATTAAATTCTAAATCTACCTCTTCTATATCTAATAACTCTATATCTAAAGGTAGTCCTCTATTTAAAGCATATCTCATTCTATCTAAAGGTATTGGTGAAGAGGTAAAGAAATTTGAAACTTGTATTAAAGCATGTACCCCTCTATCTGTTCTACCTGAAGATACCATATTTATCTCCTCTTTTAATAAGATATTTAGAAGTTTTTCTATCTCTCCTTGAACTGTTCTTTTTTCTGGCTGTCTTTGAGATCCATAAAACATACTGCCATCATATCTATATGTTATCTTTATATTTCTCATTTTTCCTCACATTCTCTATACATGAATATAAAAAAAAGAGATTCTGTAGAATCTCTTGTTAGCTTATTGGTGCGAAGAGAGAGACTTGAACTCTCACGTCTGGGACACTAGATCCTAAGTCTAGCGCGTCTGCCAATTCCGCCATCCTCGCACGATGGTGCGTCATACAGGATTTGAACCTGTGGCAACACGATTAAAAGTCGTGTGCTCTACCAACTGAGCTAATGACGCATTATTAAATTTTATGGGGTGACTGACGAGGCTCGAACTCGCGACAACCAGTGCCACAAACTGGCGCTCTACCAACTGAACTACAGTCACCATATCTCTGTAATTTTAGATAGTGGCGTGTCTGAAGGGATTCGAACCCCTGACCCACGCCTTAGAAGGGCGTTGCTCTATCCAGCTGAGCTACAGACACACTCAGTAAAAGTCTTTTGGAGCGGGAAACGAGGTTCGAACTCGCGACATTCAGCTTGGAAGGCTGACGCTCTACCAACTGAGCTATTCCCGCATAATGGTCGGAATAGCAAGATTCGAACTTGCGGCCCTCTGCTCCCAAGGCAGATGCGCTACCGGACTGCGCTATATTCCGACGCCTTTTCTCTCAAGACAAGAATGATTATATCATTTATCCCACTTTGTGTCAACACTTTTTTTTATTTTTTTTAAAAAATTTTAAATTTTATTTTTTAATAATTCAAAACGTTCTTTATTTCTATATAAAATTGTGATTGTTTTTTAAAAAATTTAATATATAATATAACTATAAAGAAGGATTTTTATCTTTTTTTTAGAAAATACAACTAAAATCTTATTTTTTTAAATAAAATTTTAAAAGGAGGTTTCACTATGAACAACAAAAAAATAATATCTGGTCTTTTACTTGCTTTAACTCTTGCTGGTTGTACATCTTCACCTTTTCTTGATGAAACTGGATCTGTAAATAGCAAAACTAAAGGAACTGCTGGTGGAGCTGCTGCTGGAGCACTTCTTGGACAAATTATAGGTAAAGATACTAAAGGAACTCTTATTGGGGCTGGAATTGGTGCTTTAGCTGGTCTTGGTTGGGGAGCTTATAGAGATCGTCAAGAACAAGAACTAAGAGAACGTCTAAAAAATACTGAAGTAGAAGTTAACCAAAAAGGTGAAAATCTAAATCTTTCTCTTCCTGGTGGAGTAACTTTTGCTACTGACAGTGCTAAAATTGTTCCTAGCTTCTATGGACCATTAAACTCTATTGCAACTGTTTTAGTAAACTATCCTGAAACTAGAGTTATTGTAAATGGATATACAGATAATACAGGTTCTGATGAATACAATCTAACTCTTTCTGAAAAAAGAGCTGCTAGTGTTAGAAATTACCTTATCCAACAAGGAGTTTCAAGCAGAAGAATATCTTCTATAGGATATGGAGAAGAATATCCTAGAGCTACTAACAGTACTGCAAGTGGAAGAGCTCAAAATAGAAGAGTTGAAATTGAAATATTACCTATGCAATAATAAAAAAAGTTCCAGCTATATGCTGGAATTTTTTATTTAGTGATAAAATTTTTTAAATGATTTTGTAAAAACTCTTCTCCATCATTAAATCCATGGTGATACTCTTTTAATAATTTCTCTTTTTTTCTTTCAAATCTATCTATTAATAGAGGAGTTTTAGGAGCTATTACAAAGGCTTTTCCCTCTTTTTCTAGTTCTTTTATTCTCTCTTGATTTTCTAAATAAACCTCATGATGTCTTTTTAGAAGTTCTACCATAGCTGGATATTTTCTCATAATCAATGAACAAAAACCTTGCATTTTTAATGGTGGTTTAATAAAATTTCTATCTCTAGTTAAAACTACTATAAGCTTATCACATCCATCTTTTAGTGCTTCATCTACTGGAATAGGACTTGAAGTCCCTCCATCAAAATACTCTCTTCCTCTATAAACAACAGCTTTAGATACAAGAGGAATTGAAGCTGAAGCTTTTAATACTGTAGCTCCATCATTTAAGGAGTCTTTTCCATAAAAAACTGCTTTTCCTGTTAAAGCATCTGTAACTCCTACTTTAAAATCACAAGGATTTTCAAAAAATGCTTTGTAATCAAAAGGTTCATCAGTTGCTGGAACTTCATTAAAAATAAAATCCATTCCAAAAAGTGATCCTTGAGTTAAAAGATTATATAAACTCAAATATCTTTTATCATTAATATAATTAGTATTTATTCTCAATGATCTACCTTTTTGCCTAGATATAAAAGAAACTCCATTAGAAGCTCCCGCTGAAACTCCTATAAGATAATCAGGCATAAAATTATTTTTTTCAAAGGCATCTAATACTCCTACTGTATAGATACCTCTCATTCCCCCACCTTCTAAAACTACTCCTATTTTCATAATATCACCTTTATAAAAAACTGCACTTAGTTATAAGTGCAGTTAAAATCATTATTTTATTTTTGAGCATGCATCATTTAATGCTTGAATAAATCCTTCTGAAGAGTAAGTAGCTCCTGCTACTACATCAACATCTATACTTTGAGTATTTTTTACTTTTGTTACAAGTTCATCTAATGCTGGTCCAGCTATAGCTTCAGTATCCCCATGAGTGTATTTTATATCAGAGATTCTTAATTCTCCTTTACTGTTTTTCTTAGCCATAATTTCTACTGTAATTTCGCTGTCAAACCCATCTCCTACACCTGTATATAGTTTAGGTCCGTTAGCTTTTTCAACAAAAATACATGCTAACCCTACAATAATAAACCCAATTACACAATATTTTCTTATTTTTTCAATTTCCATCTTTTCACCCTCATCTTTTAAAATATCACTCATTATATTTTAAAGTAATTATCAAATTTTTTCAATAGTTTTTATTATTTTTTGTTATTTTGTGCTATTTTATTGTTTTTTATGTCGTTTTTAAAATTATATGTACTATTATTATTCAAAAATTTATTTGACTTTTACTACAAAATAAATTATATTAGTAGTATTAACTACACTATAATATTTTTTAGTGAAAACTATATTAAAACATTAAGGAGAGTGTTCTATTATGTCAGAAGGAAATTCTAAACAAACTAGTGGTTTTTTAGGAAAAGTTGCAATAATTGCTAATAAATTACCACATCCAGTTACTATTTTCATTATTTTTTCTATCGTTATTGCTATTTTATCAGTAATTTTATCTAAAATGGGAGTTTCTGTTGAAATTGAAGCTATCAATCGTTCTACAAAACAGATAGAACTTCAAACTTTCGCAGTAAAAAATCTACTTGATGCTGAAGGAATTAGATGGATTTTTGAATCAGCAGTTAAAAATTTTATCTTATTTGAGCCTTTAGGAATAGTTTTATTCTTCTCTCTATTCTTTAACTTTCTAAATGAAGTGGGACTTTTCCCTAGTTTCTTAAAAAAAGCTATGAAAAAAATAAATGGAAAATATGTTTCTTACTTTATAGCTTTCCTTGGAGTAAACTCTTCATTTGCTGGAGATATTGGATATGTTCTTGTTATTCCGATTGCTGGAATTTTATATAAACAATTAAAAAGAAATCCTATTGCTGGTATCCTATTGGGATTTAGTTCAACTTCTGCAGGATTTGCTGCTTGTTTAGTTTCAATAGATGCTCTACTTGGAGGGCTTTCTACTGCTGCTATTAGCATTGTAGACCCTACTTATATAGTAACTCCTCTAGCTAACTCTATATTTATGTTCTTCTTTACTTTCTTTGTAACTTTTATTATTGCTTTTGTTAATGATAAATTTATTGAACCTAAATTAAATCTTTTCTTCAATGATACTATTGAAGATATAGAAAACTCTACTGAAGATGAAACAAATATTACTCCTGAAGAAAATAAAGGTTTAAAATATGCTGGAATTGGTTTTATAGTTTCTTTTGCTATAATTGGATTACTTTCTGTACCTTCTTGGGGACCTTTAAGAAATCCTGATACTGGAAAATTACTATTAGGTTGGAGTCCATTACTAGCAGCTATTGTTCCTGTTATCTGCTTTATTTTCTTTATCCCTGGACTTTTCTATGGAATAGGTGCTGGAAAAATTAAAAACGATAAAGATCTTATGAGTTTATTATTTAAAGCTTTAGATGGATTTGGAGCATTTATAGTACTTTGTTTCTTCTCTTCAATATTTATATCTTGGTTTGCTTATACTCAACTTGGTACAATAATTGCTGCTGAAGGTGGAAAATTTTTAGCTAGAATAGGTTTAAAAGGTATTCCTTTAGTTATTGCATTTATTTTCTTCTGTGCTTTTGCTAACTTATTTATAGGATCTATGACAAGTAAATATGTTCTTTTAGCTCCTATTTTCTTACCTATGTTGTACAAAATGGGAATCTCTCCTGAACTTGCTCAATTAGCTTATAGACTTGGAGATTCTTCTACAAATGTAATATCTCCTCTAATGAGTTATTTTGCTTTAATATTACTTTACTGTGGAAAATACAATAAAAGATTTGGTTTAGGAGATCTTATAACATATATGATTCCACATGCTATAACTATACTTGTTTCTAGTATAATTTTCTTTGTTATTTGGTTATCACTAAATTTACCTATAGGTTTTGGAACAACTAACTTCCTATAACCTATTTCCCTAAAAAGAAAAATCCCCCTTAGAGATAAGGGGGATTTTCTTAACTATATATTAAAACATCTTGGGGAAAGATTTTATACTGTTATGATAACAATAAATTGTGACTTTAGTGTGAACTTTCTAAGACATATTTTTCTTATATTATATTTCAACAAAAAATAGAAAAAATCCCTTTTGGGGAAGAGGGATCTTTTCTTATTTTCTATATATTAAAACATCTTGGGGAAAGATTTATGATACAAATATAACAAATAATTGTGAAAATTTTGTGACTTTATTAGGAAAAATTTATCTTTTTAAAAATTTTAATTTTGTTTCTTGAAACACAATTGCTATAAAAATTAATAAACATCCTATTATCATCTGCTTTGTCATTCTCTCATCTAAATAATAAACTGCAAAAATTGATCCAAAAGCTGATTGCAAAGTTAAAATTAATGCTGTACTTGTAGAGGAAATATATCTTTGAACAATATTCTGTATAGCAAATGGAATTATTGTACTTATGATTACTAAATACCCTAAAGTCCATTTTATTTCTGGTAGTACTGTAAAATTATATCCCTCTTTTACTCCAGTTAAAATTATAAATAAAACTGCTGTTGTTATAAATTGAATAATTGTAAGAAGTATAGGATCTGAATCTCCACTGTATTTTTCAATAGCTATCATATGAGCTGCAAAGAAAAAAGAACAACAACCTGCTACAAGATCCCAAAGATTAAATACTGCTCCCTTTTCCATTGTTAAAAAAGCTAATCCGATAGTTGCTAAAATAGCTCCTACTATTGCATATCTATCTAACTTTGTTTTATTAATAATCCAAGATAAAAAAGGAACTATCAATACATATGCCCCTACTATAAAGGAGAATTTTGAAGCTGTTGTAAATCTTATACTTACTATTAAGAAATAAAAAGCTAAAAACATAAATATTCCTATTATTATTCCCCTTTTCAAATCTACACCTTTTATTGTTTTAAATTTTTTTAAATACATCAAACTTAAAATAAGTGCTGAAAACCCAAATCTAAACATCATAAGGGAAAAAGGTTGAATAATGCTTAATGTATCTTTTATCACTGCATAAGTTGTCCCCCAAACTAATGCTACCACTGCTAATACTATAGAAGCTATAACCTCTATTTTTCTATTTCTCTCCATATCTACACCCTATTTTTCTAACCCTTTTATATAAAGAAGAAATCCTGTTTCATCACAATTAAATTTTTCCTTTTTAAACATAGCTGATGATGATAGATTTTCTCTCTTTACAAGTCCTGTTATTGTATCTATACCATTTTCTTTGGCTATATCTTGAGCAAATTTTAATAGCTCCTGCCCTATCCCTTTATTTTGCCACTCTTTTCTCACAGCTATTAAATCTACCCAAACCCCATCATAATGCAGATTTGCCACAAATAATAGCCCTAGATAGCCTATTGGAATATCTCTTTTATACTTTACATATAATTCATACTGTCTGTTTTTTTCTAACCGTTTACAAAGAGTCTCTACATCACAATCAATATCTTTAAAAGATTCATTGTCAATAATCATAACATCTTCTAACATTTCAATTGTTCCATCAAATTTTTTTATCATTTTATCACCCCTTAGCCTCAGTATAGAATATTTTCTTATATTTAGCAATAATAAAAAAAACTCCTCTACCTCATTAAACTAAGATAGAAGAGTTATTTTTAATCATCTATTTGCCTAATTATTTTTACTTCTCATTTTAAAGAAGAACAGTACAGCAAATACCATAATTATTCCAGCTGGAAGTGCTAATAGTAAACTTCTTGTATATCCTACTATTATGTAAGATATAAATGAAATCCCTGCTACTGTTAAAGCATAAGGCAACTGAGTATAAACATGGTTTACATGGTTACTTTGTGCCCCTGCTGATGCCATAATTGTTGTATCAGAGATAGGTGAGCAGTGATCTCCACAAACAGCTCCTGCCATACATGCTGAAATAGCTATAATCATCATTTGAGGATCACTTTCAAATACTGCAACAACAATAGGAATTAAGATTCCAAATGTTCCCCATGATGTTCCAGTTGCAAATGCAAGTCCACAACCTACAACAAATATAATAGCTGGTAACATATTCATCAATCCTGCTGCTGAAGTTTGCATCATTCCTGCTACATATGGAGCTGCTCCTAAGCTATCTGTCATAGCTTTTAGTGTCCATGCAAATGTTAGTATCATAATAGCTGGTACCATTGCTTTAAATCCTTCTGGAATACAGTTCATACAAGTTGTGAATGAAAGAACTTTTCTTACTGAATAAAAAGCTATTGTTATTATTAAAGCAACTATACTTCCTAAAGCTAACCCTACAGAAGCATCACTATTAGAGAAAGCTTCTACAAAGCTAGATCCACTGAAGAATCCACCACTATATATCATTCCAGTTACACAACAGATAATTAATAATATAACTGGAACAACTAAATCATATACTGTTCCATTTAAATTTCCCTCAGCATCTTTTGTAACAAATGAACGATCTGCTGTTGTAAATAGATCCCCATTTGCTGCATTGGCTTCATGTTTTTTCATTGGACCATAATCTACTCCTAATATAACTAAAAGAACTAACATTGTTATAGTTAAAAGTGCATAGAAGTTATATGGAATTGCATTGATAAACACTGAAAAACCATCTTCTCCTGGAACAAATCCTGTTACTGCTGCTGCCCAAGATGAAATTGGAGCAATGATACATACTGGTGCTGCTGTTGAGTCAATTATATAAGCAAGTTTTGCACGAGATACATTGTGTTTATCTGTTACAGGACGCATTACACTTCCTACTGTTAAACAGTTAAAATAGTCATCTACAAATATTAATACTCCTAATAGGATTGTAGCTAATTGTGCCCCTACACGTGATTTTATTCTTTTACTTGCCCATTGTCCAAATGCCCTTGATCCTCCAGCTGCATTCATAAGACAAACCATTCCACCAAGAATAACTAAAAATATCAATATCCCAACATTGTATGAGTCTGCTAAAACTTTTACTAATCCATCTTGTAAAATATGTGTCATAGTAGTTTCAAATTGAAATCCTGAATAGAAAAGCCCTCCAACTACTATCCCTATAAATAGAGAACTATACACCTCTTTTGTAATCAATGCCAATACAATAGCAACTATTGGTGGTACTAACGACCAGAAAGTTGAATATAATGCTGGTTGATATGCTGCCTCTTCAGCAAATAACCCAGTTGAAAACATGAGGAATAATCCCCCTACCATTGATGTTGCTCTTAAAAATCTGTTTCTCATAAAAAATGCCCCCATTTTGTAAAATATTCTAGTAGTACAAATAAAAAAGCCACGAATTAATTCTTGAAGATACACAAAAATTAACTCATGGTAATTATATTTTCACAAGATAGAAAAATATTATAATTTACTATGATAGCTCTCCACAGATTGTGACAGTCCAATACATATTATATATTGTCCCAGAATATTTACAGTTGTGTCTGTAAAAACCCTTCGGCAACCTCTCCTTTCTTTGAAAACGATACACAAATCTTGTTTTCAAATACTCTTAGATTATGCAACCTCTATCTTCGTACACTACTATTTAATTGATGTCTTATTATATTACTTGTCAGTTATCTTGTCAACTGTTTTATGAAAATTTTTTTCATTTTTTTCACTATATAAAAACTTTATTATTAAAAACAGCCTGATATTTATCAGGCTGTTTTCATATATTAAGTGTGATTGTTGGTTAATTATTTATCAGAAATAGATTCTACTCCTGGAAGTTTTTTACCTTCTAGGTATTCTAGAGATGCTCCTCCACCAGTAGAGATGTGAGTGAATTTATCTGCATATCCTAAGCTTATAGCTGCAGCTGCAGAGTCTCCTCCTCCGATTATAGTTGTTGCATTTTGAAGATTTGCAATAGCTTCACATACTCCGATAGTTCCTTTAGCGTAGTTAGGCATTTCAAATACTCCCATAGGTCCATTCCATACTACAGTTTTTGCTCCGTTGATTTCTTTTGCAAATAGTTCAACAGTTCCAGCTCCAACGTCTAGTCCCATTTCGTCAGCAGGAATTTCATCTACTGATACAGTTTTGTGTGGTGCATCGTTGTTAAATTCTTTTGCTACAACAGCATCTATTGGAAGAACTAATTTTCCATTAGCTTTTGCTAATAGATCCTTAGCTAAATCAATTTTATCTTCTTCAACTAATGAAGTTCCTGTATTTTTTCCTAAAGCTCTAAGGAAAGTGAACATCATAGCTCCTCCAACTAGAACTTTATCAGCTTTTACTAATAGGTTTTCTATAACTCCTATTTTATCAGAAACTTTTGCTCCTCCTAAGATTGCTACTAGAGGTCTTTCTGGAGAGTCAACTGCTCCTCCGATGAATTTAATTTCTTTTTCCATTAGGAATCCTGCCGCAGTTTTTCCTTCTCCGATGTTAGCTGCGATTCCAACGTTTGAAGCGTGAGCTCTATGAGCTGTTCCAAATGCATCATTAACAAATAGATCTCCTAAAGATGCCCAGTATTTTCCTAATTCAGGATCATTTTTAGATTCTTTTTTACCATCTAGATCTTCGAATCTTGTGTTTTCGAACATCATGATTTCTCCATCTTTAAGTTCTGCTACTGCAGCTTCTAATTCTGCTCCTCTTGTAGCTGGAACAAATTTAACTGTTTGTCCTAGGTGCTCTGCTAATCTTTCAGCAACAACTTTTAAAGATTTTTTAGCTAAATCTTCTTCAGTTTTAACTTTTCCTAAGTGAGAGAAAGCTATTACTCTTCCTCCGTTTTCTAATACATATTTTATAGTTGGTAATGCTGCAACTATTCTATTTTCATCAGTGATTTTTCCATCTTTCATAGGTACGTTAAAGTCAACTCTCATTAGAACTTTTTTTCCTTTAACGTCTAAATCTGTAACTATTTTTTTAGCCATTTATTTCAATCCTCCAATTGTCATTTTTAAAAATAGCGGAACTTAACAAGCTCCGCTATTCATTTTCTATTTAGTTATTCTCAATATTCTAGTAATTATTTAGATAATTCTACGAATTTTTTAAGAGTTCTGATTAATTGAGAAGTGTAAGACATTTCGTTGTCATACCAAGCAACAGTTTTAACTAGTTGTTTGTCTCCTACTGTCATAACTTTAGTTTGAGTAGCATCAAATAGTGATCCATAGTTGATTCCGATGATATCGCTTGATACTAATGGTTCTTCAGTGTATCCGAAAGATTCAGTTGCAGCAGCTTTCATAGCAGCGTTAACTTCTTCTACAGTTACTGGTTTTTCAAGAACTGTTACTAATTCAGTGATTGATCCAGTGATTACTGGTACTCTTTGAGCAGCTCCATCTAATTTTCCTTTTAATTCAGGGATAACAAGTCCGATTGCTTTTGCAGCTCCAGTTGTGTTAGGAACGATGTTTGCAGCAGCAGCTCTAGCTCTTCTGAAATCTCCTTTTCTGTGTGGACCATCTAGTGTGTTTTGGTCATTTGTATATGCGTGGATAGTAGTCATTAATCCTTCTACGATTCCAAAGTTATCTTGTAATGCTTTAGCCATAGGTGCTAAACAGTTAGTTGTACAAGAAGCTCCTGAAATAACTGTTTCAGTTCCATCTAGGATGTTGTCGTTTACATTGTAAACTATTGTTTTAAGATCTCCAGTTGCTGGTGCAGAAATAACAACTTTTTTAGCTCCTGCTTCAATGTGAGCTTCTGCTTTTTCTTTTTTAGTGAAGAATCCAGTACATTCTAGAACTACGTCTACTCCTAGATCTCCCCATGGTAAGTTTTTAGGATCAGCTTGTGCGAAAGTTTTGATTGTGTGTCCGTTTACTACGAAAGCATCTTCTTGAACTTCGATAGTTCCATCGAATCTTCCTTGAGCTGAGTCATATTTAAATAGGTGAGCTAGCATGTGTGCATCTGTTAAGTCGTTGATTGCTACTACATCAAACTCTGGGTTTCCTACCATTAATCTTAATGCTAATCTTCCAATTCTTCCAAATCCGTTAATTGCTACTTTAACTGCCATTTGTTTCCCTCCTGAATTTTAATTTATTTTAATTTTTATTTTATACTGTAATCTGTGTTATGTTTTATTTTATATATACAACTATATAATAACTTTTCCTCTTTGTCAATTAATATGGGTGAACTAATTTTAATCTTTTTACGTTCATTTTTTTAGCTTGCTAACATTTTTAAAAACTTTAGTTACTCTTATATTTTTTACTTCTCAACTTCTAATAAAAATATTCTTTTTAATATTCAACTTATCTTTTCTCTAATAATTCTTTCATATCTTCTGGTAAGTCAATTTCCACAGTTATCATTTTTCCTGTTTCAACATCTGTAAACTCTGTTTTATATGAATGTAACATCTGTCTTTTAGCTCTCTTATCCTCTCCACCATAAAGTTCATCTCCCAATAGTGGATATCCTTCCAGTGCCATATGTGCTCTTATTTGGTGAGTTCTTCCTGTCAAAAGTTCAGCCTCAATTAAAGTTAGATTTTCCTCTTCAAATCTCTTTACAACTTTTATTTTAGTCTGTGCCTCTTGTCCCCCCTCTTCTACTGTGAGCTCTCTTCTTCTTAATTCATCTCCAACTTTTCCAATAGGTCTATCTATTAAAAATTCATCTTTTTCTACAATTCCTTTTACTATTGCTTTATAAAACTTATTTACTGTTCCCTTTTCTTGTAAAAAAGATTGAGCATAAGAGTTTTTAGCTACAATTATAAGCCCAGATGTATTCATGTCCAATCTGTTAAAAAATCTTGGTACCATTATTTTTCCAGTTGTTTTTAAAAAATAATTTACAACTCCATTGGCAAGAGTTTTATCAACTTTCTTTTGAGTAGGATGAACAATTATATATGGATCTTTATCTATCAAAAGCACATTTTTATCTTCATAAGCAACTTTGATAGGAATCTCCATAGGTTTTATCCCTGTTTCTTTATCCTTTTCTTTTATTAAAACTCTATTTAATTTTCTAACTTTCTTACTATTATTTTTTACTCTTTTTCCATTTAGATATATCTCTAAATTTCTTAATCCTCTTCCTGAATATCCCTTTGTCTCCTTTAAATATGTTCCTATCTCATATCCATCATACTCAGGTTCTATTATAAATTTTTTCATAAACTTCCTTTCATTATTCTATGGTTTTATTTATATTTTACTATATTTGCTAAAAAAGATAAATAATATCTTTAACAACTCTTCCCAATTAAATTATTTCTGATTAATAAAATTTTTCTCTATAAATTGAATATATCAATATAATTAATTTCTTAAATTTATAATTTGAATGTGGTTTCCCTTCAAAAACTAATAATCTTATTAAATTTTCATCTATTATATTATATAATATAGTATAGGGGAAAATTTTTGATAGTTAGTTAAAATAAAATATTTAAGGAGAATAAGATGGAATTAAATGATCTTGTAGTTTTTGGGATCTCTCATCATGAATTAAATACCAATGAGAGAGAAGCTTTTATTCAACAGATGCCTGAAACTATAATACATGAACTATTTCAAGAGAAAAAATTAAATGGATATGTTAATCTTTCTACTTGTTTAAGAGTAGAATTTTATCTTGATATCAATGAAAATTTTTCTATGGATGAACTTTTAGATAAATTTTCTTTAAAAAAAGGTATTTTTATAAAACATGGGGAAGAGGCTGCAGATTATCTTTTTAAAGTTAGTTGTGGCTTTTTTTCTGTTATAAAGGGAGAAGATCAAATTTTAGCTCAAATAAAAAAAGCTCATGCCTTAGCTATGGAGCAAGAAACAACTTCAAAAATATTGAATATTGTTTTCAATAAAGCTATTGATTTAGGTAAAAAATTCAGAACTCAAAGTATGATATGTCACAATGCTTTATCATTAGAAGCTATCTCTCTTAAATTTATAAAAGAGTCTATTGGATTTTTAAATGATAAAAAGATATTAATTCTTGGAGTTGGAGATTTAGCTCAAGCTATTCTTTATCTTTTAGTAAAAGAGGGTGTAAAAGATATCACTATTACAAATAGAACTTATCATAAGGCTCTTGAAGTTCAAAGTGTCTTTGATGTAAATGTAATAAACTTTGAGAAAAAATATCTTGCTGCTGCTGAAAATGATGTAATAATCAGTGCTACTTCAGCACCTCATCTAGTATTAACTAAAGAGGAGTTACTTCCACTTTTAAACAGAGATAAAAAATATACTTTCCTTGATTTAGCTATGCCTAGAGATATTGATCCTGAACTTTCTTCAGAAGAAAATATAGATCTATTTAATCTTGATGATATTTGGAAAGTGTACAACAAAAATTTAAAAACTAGAGATGAACTTATGGAAAGTTATAGTTTTTTAATTGATAAACAGATGGTTAACTTAAAAAAATGGTTTCAATATTATGAAGAAAGGAAAATTTAATAATGGCAAAAAAGATTGTAATTGGTAGTAGAGGAAGTATTTTGGCTATGGCTCAAAGTGAAATGATAAAAAAGAGATTAGAAGCTAACTTCCCTGAAATAGAATTTGAAATAAAAAAAATTGTTACAAGTGGAGATACTGACTTAGTTAGTAACTGGAATAACAGTGATAAGTCTCTTAAAAGTTTCTTCACTAAAGAGATAGAAGTTGAACTTTTAAATGGAACTATTGATTTAGCAGTTCACTCTATGAAGGATATGCCTGCTGTTTCTCCTGCTGGATTAATTTGTGGAGCTGTTCCTGATAGAGAAGATAATAGAGATGTTTTAGTTTCTAAAAGTGGGAAAACTTTGATGGAACTTCCTGCTGGAGCTATTGTTGGAACAAGCTCTTTAAGAAGAACTATGAATCTTAAAAATTTAAGAGATGATCTTGTAATAAAACAACTTAGAGGAAATATTCACACTAGATTAAATAAACTGAAAAATGATGATTATGATGCTATTCTTCTTGCAGCTGCTGGTTTAAAAAGAGTAGGGTTAGAAAGTGAAATAACTGAATATCTTGATCCTAATAAATTTCTTCCTGCTCCTGCTCAAGGAGTTTTATATATTCAATGTAGAGAAAACGATGAAGAGATTAAAAATATTTTAAAATCTATTCACAATGAAGAAATTGCTAAAGTAGTTGCTATTGAAAGAGAATTTTCAAAAATCTTTGATGGTGGTTGTCACACTCCTATGGGTTGCAACTGTGAATTAAATGGAGATTTAGTAACATTAAATGGTATCTTCTTTGATGGGGACAAAGGTTATTGTGACTCTATAACTGCAAATATCAATGAGGGAATTAAAATTGCTCAAAAACTAGCTGGAGAGATAAAGGAGAAAATAAATGGCTAATAAAGGAAAAGTTTATATAATGGGAGCTGGTCCTGGAGATCTTGAACTTCTTACATTAAAAGGAAAAAGAGCTATTGAAGAGGCTGATTGTATAGTTTACGACAGACTTATCAATCCTCGTATTCTTGATTTTGCTAAAAAAGATGCTGAGATGATATATCTAGGTAAAGGAAACACAGAGGGTGGAGTTATTCAAGATGAAATCAATAGAACTATTGTAACTAAAGCTCTTGAAGGAAAGACAGTTGCTAGAGTTAAAGGTGGAGATCCTTTTGTATTTGGAAGAGGTGGAGAGGAAATTCAATCTCTTTTTGATAATGGAATCTCTTTTGAAGTTATCCCTGGAATCACATCTTCTATATCCGTTCCTGCTTATGCTGGAATCCCTGTAACTCATAGAGGTGTAGCTAGATCTTTCCATGTCTTCACTGGACATACTATGGAAGATGGAACATGGCATAATTTTGAGGCTATTGCAAAACTTGAAGGAACATTAGTTTTCTTAATGGGAATAAAAACTTTACCAATTATTGTAAGTGACTTAGTTAAAAATGGAAAAAATCCTGAAACTCCTGTTGCTATTATAGAAAAAGGAGCTACTGCTGATCAAAGAGTTACTGTTGGTACTTTAGAAAATATAATTGAAAAAGCTAAAGAGAGAAAAATTGTACCACCTGCTATAACTATTATTGGAGAAGTAGTTAATCTTAGAGAAACTTTTAAATGGTTTGAAGATAAAAATCTATTTGGTAAAAAAATTCTTGTTACTAGAGATAAAAATCAAGCTGGAGAGTTTTCAAATAAGATAGAAAAAATGGGTGGAGTTGCAGTGGAACTTCCTTTTATAGAGATAGAATCTGTTCTATCTAAAGTTACTTCTGAAGATTTAAAAGAATATTCTGCTCTACTATTTAACTCACCTAATGGAGTTAGAGAGTTTATGAAAAAAATAGATGACATTAGATCTCTAGCTCATCTTAAAATTGGTGCAGTTGGAAGTAAAACAAAGGAGCTTTTAGAAGAGTATAAGATAAAAGCTGACTTTATGCCTGAAGAGTATATGGTATCAAAATTAGCTGAGCTTTCTCTTGAATATACAAAAGCTGGAGAAAAGATTCTTATTATAACTTCTGATATCTCTCCTTGTGATACTGATAAATTTAACTCTATGTATGATAGAGAGTTTCATAAAATAGTTGCTTATAATACTAAGAAAATAATCAGAGAAAAAGATGAAGTTATTAAGGTTTTAAATAAAGTTGAAGTAGTTACTTTCTTGAGTTCTTCTACAGTAGATGCTTTTTATGCAAGTATAGATGGAGATTTAGAATGTGTTAAAAATATAAAATTTGCCTCAATAGGTCCTGTTACAAGTGAAACTATGAGAAAATATGGTTTCTCAGTAGATTATGAAGCAAAAGTTTATGATATTAATGGTATCTTAGATGCCTTAAAATAGGAGATGAAAATTTATGTTTACAAGAACTAGAAGATTAAGAAGTTCAAAAGCTATGAGAGATATGGTTAGAAATGTCTCAATAAAATTAAGTGATTTTATCTATCCGCTTTTTATTGAAGAGGGAAATAATATAAAAGAGGAGATCTCTTCAATGCCTGGACAATATAGATGGTCTATTGATAGAGTTGGAGAGGAGTTAACAGAGCTTAAAGAGTTAGGAATCACTTCTATTTTACTTTTTGGTATCCCTGCTCATAAAGACCCAGTAGGTTCTGGAGCTTATGCTGATAATGGAATAGTTCAAGAGGCTATTAGATACATTAAGAAAAACTTCCCAGAGTTTCTAATTGTTACAGATGTTTGTATGTGTGAATATACTTCTCATGGACACTGTGGAATACTTGATGGTTGTGAAGTTGTCAATGATGAAACTTTAAAATATATAGCTAAAACTGCTCTTTCTCACGTTAAAGCTGGAGCTGATATTGTTGCTCCTTCAGATATGATGGATGGAAGAATCTTAGCTATCAGAAATATCTTAGATGAAAATGGATATGTAAATACTCCTATAATGGCATATAGTGCTAAATACTCATCTAACTATTATGGTCCTTTTAGAGAAGCTGCTGATTCTGCTCCTAGTTTTGGAGACAGAAAAACATATCAAATGGATTTTAGAAGTTCAAAAGAGTATTTTAGAGAGGTTGAAGCTGATATTGCAGAGGGTGCTGACTTTATAATGGTTAAACCTGCTCTTGCTTATCTTGATGTAGTTCAAGCTATCTCAAATATTGATCTTCCAGTCGTAGCTTACAATGTAAGTGGAGAGTATTCAATGGTTAAAGCCGCTGCTCAAAATGGTTGGATAAATGAAAAAGGAATTGTAATGGAAAATATGTTTGCTATGAAAAGAGCTGGTGTTGATATTATAATTACTTACCATGCTAAAGATATAGCTAAATGGTATAAAAATAAAGAAGTAGAATTTTAGTGGAGGAAAAAAAATGGAACATAAAATTTCAACAGAGATCTTTCAAAAAGCTGAAAAATATATACCTGGTGGAGTTAATAGCCCTGTAAGAGCATTTAAATCTGTAAATAGAAAAGCACCTATTTTTGCTTGTAAAGGAAAAGGAGCTAGAATTTGGGATGAAGATGGAAATGAGTATATAGACTATATCTGCTCTTGGGGTCCTCTAATTTTAGGACACAATCCTGAAAATGTAATAAAAGGAGTAAGAGAAGCTATTGAGATGGGAAGTTCTTTTGGACTACCTACTAAAATGGAAGTTGAACTTGCTAAACTTATTACAAAATGTTGCCCTTCAATTGAGAAAGTAAGACTTACTACTTCAGGAACTGAGGCTACAATGTCTGCTGTTAGACTTGCTAGAGCTTATACAGGAAGAAATAAAATATTAAAATTTGAAGGTTGTTATCATGGACACTCTGATTCTCTTCTTGTAAAATCTGGATCTGGATTACTTACAGATGGTTACCAAGATAGTAATGGAATTACAGAGGGAGTTTTAAAAGATACAATGACAGTTCCTTTTGGAGATTTAGAAGCTGTTAAAAAAGTTCTAGAAACTAAAGAGATAGCTTGTTTAATTATGGAACCTGTACCTGCTAACATGGGTATGATATCTCCAGATGTAGAGTTTTTAAAAGCTATGAGAGAGAGTTGTTCTTCAACAGGAACTATTCTTATTTTTGACGAAGTAATCTCTGGATTTAGACTTGCTTTAGGAGGAGCTCAAGAATACTTTGGAATTACTCCTGATATGACAACTTTAGGAAAAATTATAGGTGGAGGATATCCTGTTGGAGCTTTTGGTGGAAAAGTTGAAATAATGGATCTAGTTGCTCCTGTTGGAAGAGTTTACCATGCTGGAACTCTTTCTGGAAACCCTGTATCTGTAAGAGCTGGTTATGAAACTGTAAGTTACCTATACAACAACAGAGAAACTCTATATAAAGAGCTTTCTGAAAAAACTCAATACTTAGTATCAAATATTAGAGAACTAGCTAAAAAACATGGTGTTCCTGTATGTGTAAACTCTATAGGTTCTCTATTTACAATATTCTTTACTGATAGACCTGAAGTAAATAATCTTGAAGATGCTCTTTCTTCAAATACTGAAAACTTTGCTATCTACTTTAATACTATGCTAGAAAATGGAATTGTTTGCCCACCTTCTCAATTTGAAGCTCATTTTGTATCAATGGCTCATACAAAAGAGGATATGGACAAAACTCTTGAAATTATAGAGAAAGCATTTATTGCTATTGGAGAAAAAAACAGTGGAAAATAAAAACTTTTTCCCTCTCTTTGTTGATCTAAATAGAAAGAAAGTTTTAGTTATAGGTGCTGGAAAAATTGCTTATAGAAAGGTTACAACTCTTCTTGAGCAAGGAGCAGATATTGAAGTAGTTACTCTTGAGATAGCAGAAGAGAAATTTAACCTACTAAAAAATATCAAATTAAATTTTCACCCCTTTGAAGAGAGTATGCTCAATAATAAATTTCTTGTTGTTGCTGCAACAGATAATAGTGAATTTAATAAAAAAATTGTCAATCTATGTGAGGAAAGGGGAATTTTAGTCAATAATATTACCTCTAAAATCCATATGAATTGTAGATTTGCCAGTGTATTAGAAATTGAAGATTACACTATTGGAATCTCTGCTAAAGGAGAACCTAAAAAATCTAAAGCTTTAAAAGAAAAACTTCAAAGTTTATTAGCCAATCAATAGGAGGAGATTAATGAAAAGAATTATTCATACTGAAAAAGCACCTGCTGCTTTAGGACCTTATTCACAAGGAATTGAGGTAAATGGAATACTTTATGTTTCTGGACAAATTCCCTTTGTTCCTGAGACAATGGAGCTTATTTCTGAAGATGTACAAGATCAAACTAAACAATCTTTAGAAAATGTAAAAGCTATCCTTTCAGCTGCTG
Organism: Fusobacterium varium; assembly: GCA_021531615.1. Classification (NCBI taxonomy): domain Bacteria; kingdom Fusobacteriati; phylum Fusobacteriota; class Fusobacteriia; order Fusobacteriales; family Fusobacteriaceae; genus Fusobacterium; species Fusobacterium varium. The sequence continues at coordinate 40,589 of JADYUE010000006.1, forward strand.
GATATAGTTTAAATAATGTTGTTAAAGCTACTGTTTTTATTAAAAATATGGAAGATTTTGCTCTTATAAATGAGATCTACAATGAGTATCTAGGAGATGCTAAGCCTGCTAGAGCTTGTGTAGAGGTTGCAAGACTACCTAAAGATGTTAAAGTTGAAATTGAAGTTGTAGCTGTAAAATAGTAGATATAAAATACCCCTAAAATTTTAAATATAAGATTTTAGGGGTATTTTTTCATTCAGCTAATTAAATTTGTATCTGCTCAGCTGATCAAATTCTATAAAAAATTAGCTAGCTTATAGCAGTCACTAAAGCTCCTCTATTTTTGGAACTCAACTTCGTCTCAAACACGTTGCATTTTCTTAACTTCATTTCGCTGAGGGATTCTAAAAAATTAATGTAGCACAGGACTTCGCCTGTGTCTCAAAAGTAATAGTCGTCTACACTCCTTTACTTTTGGAAATTACGGCTTTAGTTGATATTGGGATAAAATTTTGATTTTTATATATTTTATATTCAATAGGTGAGTAGTTACTTAAATTTTATATAAGGTTAACTAGTCTAAAGTTCAGTTTTCAAAACTTATATTTATCTAGCTAAGCTAGGTTTTCTAATATATCGTTAGTTTTATAGCAAAGTACCTTTGCTTCTAGCGATTACTATTCAATTTAAGTTATCACTATTTCTTTTTTAACATCAATTTGACTCCATGTCAGTGAATAAAGAATCCCTATTGCTCATTCCGTTGAAAATGCAAAACTCGACTTCGTCTCAAACACGTTGCATTTTCTTAACTGCATTTCACTGAGGGCTTCTAATATTCACTTCCAAATTACGTCAACTTGATGTTAGAGATAATATATTTTTACTTTAACTATTAGAATGATAAATATTTATTTCTTATTATAAGCAGAATAGATATTCATTATTTGCATCTCTACTCCAATAGGTAGAGCATCTTCATCTATATCGAAAAGTCCATTGTGAGCTGGACTATCTATTCCTTTACTTTGATTTTTAACTCCTAAAGTAAAGAAAGCTCCTGGAGTATTTTCTATAAAATAGGCAAAATCTTCTACTCCCATATTAGCAACTTTTTTCTCATATATCTTATCTTCTCCTAAAAGTTTAGTTGCGTTTTCCTTAATTATATCTACCTCTTTATCATGGTTTATCAAGGCAGTGTATCCCTCTTCTCTTATAAACTCTCCACTTCCACCAAATCCTTTTGGAATATTAGTGACTATCTCCTCTATTCTTTTCAATGCCATGGCTCTAACTTCTGGATTTAAAGTTCTTAAAGTTCCTACTAATTGCACTTTATCAGCTATAATATTCCCTTGAGTTCCCCCATTTATTGTTCCAATAGTTACAACTGCACTATCTCTAGCATCACAATTTCTACTTACTATTGATTGAAGAGCTATCATCACATGAGAGGCTACAAGAATAGCATCTACACCATCACTAGGGTAAGCTCCATGACAAGACTTCCCATAGATATTTATTTTTAAAGTATCTGAAGAAGCATTCATAGCTCCATATTTTATACCTATCTCTCCAGTAGGAAGATATTCATCTACATGTAAACCAAAAACACAGTCTACATTTTCTAAAGCTCCCTCTTTTATCATAGGTTTTGCTCCCCCAACTGTCTCTTCAGCTGGTTGAAAGAAAAATCTTAAATTACATGGGGGAACAATTTTATTTTTAGCAAAATATTTTGCTACTCCCAAAGCTATTGTTGTATGTGCATCATGTCCACAAGCATGACAAACTCCTTGATTTTTCGATGAATAATCACAAGTTTTTTTATCTTCTATTGGAAGTGCATCAATATCAGCTCTAAGAGCTATTGTATAATCTTTATTCTCTCCCTCTATCTCTGCAATTACTCCAGTTTTAAAAACCTCTTTTTTATATGTTATTCCCATCTCATCTAAATATTCACATATTTTATTCATTGTTCTAAACTCTTGTTGCCCCAATTCAGGGTGAGAGTGAAAATCTCTTCTTACATCAATAAGCCATTGTTTTTCATCCTCAACAAGTTTTTTTATATTAGTAATATCCATATTTTTCTCCTACAATTTAATTAAATTTTATTTTACTACTCTTTCAACAATTGTTATTCTCTTTTCTAAAGTATTTAATCTTGCCTTTGCTCCTAAAGGTAAAGTAAGCATAGGTTCACTATGTCCAGACTCAAAATTATATACTACTGGTTTATTTATTCCTGAAAGATAATCTTTAAAAACATCCAATAGAGACATATCTTCTTCAGATGCTGGCGGACAGTTTCTAAAGTCTCCTAAAATTACCCCACTAACTTTTTCAAAAACTTTAAATTTCTTCAGTTGATTTAACATTCTATCTATCTTATATGTTGGCTCTCCAATCTCTTCTAAAAATAGTATTTTCTCCTCATAATCTAAATCATACTCTGTTCCCAAAGTAGCTATAAGAGTTGCTAAGTTTCCTCCAACTATCTCTCCAGTAGCTTCTCCTTCACTCAATACTACTAATTCTTTAGAAAAGTTTTTTAATTCATAATTTTCATGTTCAACCATTAAAACATCTACAAAATTTTCATATGTATCTAAATTATATTCACCAGAAAAATTGCTTACTGCCATTGGTCCATGAAAAGTTATCAATCCTGTTTTTCTTTGAATTGCCATATGTAGTGTTGTAATATCACTATATCCAATAAAAACTTTAGGGTTATTTTTTATAATTTCAAAATCAACTAACTCTATTAATCTATTACAACCATATCCACCTCTCATACATATGATTGCATCTATTTCTGGATTTGCAAAAAAATCATTAATATCTCTTGCTCTCAATTCATCTGTTCCTGCATAAGAAAACCATTGACTTTTTGTACTCTCACCTAAAACTACTTTAAATCCCATATCTTCTAAATTCTTTTTTGCACTCTCTAAATTTTCTAGTGAAGTACAACTTGCAGGGGCTATCATTCCAATTGTTGCACCTTTTCTCAATCTTTCTCCTATCATAGTAACCTCCTCTATTATTTACAATATTAGAATAAAAGGCTGACAATAGAGTCTTTAATATCTAAGCCAACCTTTTTTATCTTATTTAATCATTCCATTTAAAAGTTTTTCCATCTCTGCTCTTAATTGTTGACGTGTTCCATTCCAATGATTCACAACAAGAGCAAAAGCTATTTTTTTCCCATCTTTATCTAAATATCCAGCATAAGATTGAACTCCACTCATACTTCCACTTTTTATTTTTGCATTTCCTGATAGTGGAGTTTCTACTAAAAATTTAGCTACAGTTCCTTCTTTACCTGCTATTGGTAAAAGATTAGCAAATCCTTTATTTGTTTTATCCATATACATTAAAACTTCTGTTAAAAATTTTGTTGATAATCTATCTGCACAAGAAAGTCCACTTCCATCATACATTACAAGAGAACCTATATTAATTCCTTTATTTTTCCAAAATTCAATGATATCTATATCTTTTAATTTCAATATTTCAAAAATATGTTCTGCATAATGATTGTCACTTCTTGTTAATAAAACTTTTAATATCTCTGATAGTGGTGCTGATTGTGTAACTGCCAAAATTTCTCCATTCTTTAGTTGTTTATTGCTAATTCTTGAAGTAACCACTTTACCTGATACTTTTACTCCATCTTTTATTAAATTTTCCTTGAAGTATTCACCTAAAAACATTCCTGGATCTGGAATATCACTATCTATGATAATACTTTTATTCTTAGGTATAACTCCTCTTAATATTCTAGCATTATCAAATGGAATTCCTCTTACATAGATATCCTTTTTTCCATCTTCTGAAACTTCTACTTTATTATCAAAAGTTATTCCTTTTACATTAGGAACAATTTTTTCAATTGCAACTTTTTTATTATCTGATTTCAGATATATTTTATACAGATTATCAAAAATACTTATTCCATTTGTAATAGGTGCATAATCAGTTCCCATATCTTCCCATAACCATTTTCCTGATATTCCCTCATAGCCAAACAGATCATCTAAAACAACTATATCACCTTTTACCTCTTTTATTCCAGCTTTTTTTACTGCTAAAATCCACTCTTTTAAAAATTCATCCTGCTTTTTAGCTATGCCATTAGAACCTAAAGTTGGATCTCCACCACCTTGAATAAAAAGATCTCCATTTAATACTCCTTTATCTGATATTTTACCTTGATAAAGTAGTTTTGTTTCTAATTTAAAATCCTCTCCTAAAACTTCATAAGCTGTTGCTGAAGTTACTATTTTCATTACAGAGGCTGGAATCAAAGGAACTTTACCTTTATAGTTAGCTATACTTTCTCTACTTTTTAAATCAATAGCATAAAAACTAAAATTTCCATACTCTAATATATCTGCTTGAACAAACTCTTTTACAGCTTTTGGTTGCTTATCTTCCTTAGAAATTGTTGGCACTGTTGAAATATTACTACATCCATTTAAAATAAATGCTGCTGTTATAGTTGATATAAGAACTTTTTTTATCATTTCTCCCTCTCTTGATTAATATTATTTTATAGTTATACACAGATATTCTATCATATTAACAGCTTTTTTCCATTTACCAAATTATCTACAATCTTGTTCATACTCTTTAATAATTTATCTAATTTCTCAAGAAGTCTTTATATTTTTTCATTCATATTTTATGAAATCTTTAAAAATAAAAAACTACACCATCCATCTAATATTATAAGATTTTAGGTGTAGTTTAATTGTTTATTTTAATTTTTCTTGAACTTTTTTACTAGGGATAAATTTAACTGTTTTCTTTGGATAGATCTCCATTCTCTCTCTTGTTGCTGGGTTACTTATAACTCTAGGTTTTCTTTCTAAAACTGAAAAACTTCCAACATTAAGAAATTTTACTGTTTCTCCTTTTTCTAATAATTCAGTTACAGTTTCTAAGAAAACTTCAACATCTTTGCTTGCTTCTTGTTTGTACATTTTTTTCTCTGATAATTTAGAATATAAATTTATAAAACTTTTTTTATCCATTATTCATCTACCTCTACTTCGTTAGCTACAACTTCATGATTAATAATTGCCAAAAGCTCTTTACCTGCTTTAAATTTTAATTTTGTTCCTGCTGGGATCTTAGTAAGTTTTTTTGTTCTTAATTCAACAATATCTCTTTCTCTAACTTCTTTTATAGCAAAGCTTCCCCAACCTTTAATTTTAACTTTTTGATCTTCCTCTAAGGCAGCAAACATTGTTTCCCAGAATAGATCTATTTTTTCTTTAGCTTCTTTAGTTGAGTTTAGCCCTCTCTTTTCCATATAATATTTCAAAAATTCTTTTTCTCCCATTTTAATCTCCCTTATTTAAAATTTGTTATTTCCCTTTGTTTATTATTTCTTAAAATTATGTTTTTTTTCTTTTTTATCATTTTATTTGATAGTTTATTTTAACTTTTTAAACCTGTTCTGTCAATAAAAAATATCTTTTATTTCCATTTCTAAACGAATATTATTTTTTATTTTACATTTATAGAGTATCTAATTTATAAAGAATCTAGATATTCTTTTAATGTGTCAATATTATCTTCTATCTCATCTTTTAAAAGCTCTGCAAATTTCTCTCCATGAGGTGTAGTTTCTACCTCTCTATTGCTGATTAACTCAATTTTTAGCTCTTCACTTTGGTTATTTAAAGGGAAAATATATATTTTTTCATCTTTCGGTACTTTTTTATTATATTCTAAAACCTTATTTAATATCATTGTTGGACATGCTACTGCTGCCAAATTTGCTGAACATAGAGCAATTTGTGTATCATAATCTCCTGTATAATATAGATTATTTAATTCTATTCCACTTTTTTCTGTATAATAGTTTACAAGTTCATTTAGAGTACTCCCCTCAAAATTTCCTACAAAAGGAATATCTTTCAGCTGTGAAAAATTCAATCCTTTTCTCATATTTCTTATAGTTTCTTCATCTAATGAAAAATATTTTTCTACCATTTTTGCTGAAAGTAAAATATGTAGTTTATCATTTCCCAATGCTACTGTTCTAAACTGAGGATTTGTATGGGTATTAACTCCTACAAACATATCAATTCCACCTTTTAATAGCATCTGCTCTAATTCTCTTGTTTCATGTCTAACAAAAGATATTATAACATTTGGATATAGTTTATGATAAATTGGAAGCAACTTTGGTAAAAGTATATTTATTCTTGTAGCATTTATCCCTATCACAAGCTTTTCTATCCTATTTTCCTTTATATTTTCAAGTTGCATCTTTAACTTTTCCTCTAAATTTTCCATCTCTTTAACAACCTTTAGCATAACCTTTCCTTCTTGTGTTAAAGACAATCGAGGTCTTCTTTTAAAGAGAACAACACCATATTCATCTTCTAGCCGCTTTATATGATCACTTACACACTGTTGAGTAACGAAAGAACGAGCTGCTGCTTTACTTATACTCATCTCTTCTGCTACAACCAAAAACATTTTTAAACTAGGTGTCATCCATATACCCCCTATATTAGACTTTCTATTATAATATATCATAAAGATCTTTCTTATACAAGTTTATACTTGTAATGACATATATAAAAAACTGTTTTACTTTTTTACAATATTCTAATATAATACATTTATACAGAAGAAAGAGAAAAAATAAAAACATAATCCTCTACTTAAAAAACTTTTTTCAGTACATATTTTATTTATATGTTTCACTTTGAAATAATCTTGGAGGAGTATTATGAGTAACAAAACTGTAGAAAAAAGTAATCTTGATATAATTGAAAATATCACTAAAAAAGTAATGAAAGATAACATCAACTTCAAAGTTGATAAAAACTTAGAAAATAATGATTTAACTAATTTAGATATAATTGAAAAGTTTTGTGATAATGACAAATTATCAAAATAATTAATTAGCCTCAAAAACGTTTTAATTTCATATAATGAGAAAGCCTGTGTCCCTAAACACAGGTTTTTTCTTTATTTCTTGACAAGTTCTGCTTAAATATTTTATAATATTTTTAGATCTCTTTGCACTGCACAATATTCTTAAATTAAGAATAAATATCTACAGTACAATCTGACAGGAGATAGATTTAAAAATCTATTCCGGGCTGTATACAGCAGCAGATGAATTTTGAATTTCAACATCTGTGGGACAGAAAAAGTTCCATAGATGTTTTTTTTATAAAATCTTAGAGGAGGAAAAAATGAAAAATTCTTCAAATGAACAAATTGCTATGAGAGTTTCTGCTGTCTCTATTTTATGGAATGTTATTCTTTCATTCTTTAAACTTTTTGCTGGTATCTTTGCTCATTCTGGAGCTATGATATCAGATGCTATTCATTCAGCTTCTGATGTTTTAAGTACCTTTATTGTTATTATAGGTGTAAAAATAGCTAATAGAGAGTCTGATGATTCACACCCCTATGGGCATGAAAGAATGGAGTGTGTAGCTGCTATTATACTTGCTGTTATACTATTCATTACAGGGCTTGGTATAGGTTATAAAGGAATTCTTATCATTATGGGAGGAGATTATAGCCATCTTACTGTACCTGGGCTTCTTGCCCTAATTGCAGCTGTTATATCTATTCTTATTAAAGAGGGAATGTTTTGGTATACAAGAGCTGCTGCAAAAAAAATTGATTCTGGAGCTTTAATGGCTGATGCTTGGCACCATCGTTCAGATGCTCTATCATCTGTGGGAAGTTTTGCTGGTATTCTTGGAGCTAGAATGGGATATCCTATACTTGATCCTATTGCCAGTGTTATTATTTGTGGGTTTATCTTAAAAGCAGCCTTTGAAATTTTTATGGATTCTATTAATAAAATGACTGATGCTGCTTGTGATGAAGAGGTTATAAAGGAGATTAAAAATATAATTTTAAACCAAAAAGGAGTTATAAAAATCGATCAACTAAAAACAAGACTTTTTGGAGATAAAATATATGTAGATGTTGAGATTCAAGTAAATGGAGATATCTCTTTAAGAGAGGCTCATGATATTGCTCACAATGTTCACGACTCTATTGAAAAACATTTCCCTAAAGTTAAACATTGCATGGTTCATGTAAATCCTGAAGAAGATTAAGATAGCTTAAAACTCTATTTCATTACGTTTAAGGTAATATTGAAGTAAAAAAATTTAAAATAATAGGAGGATTTATCATGAGTATATTCGCATTAAAAGTTTCTGAAGATATGAGAGATGTTATTTTTAAATCATTAAAAGAAGAAGGAATAGCACGTTTTACTTGGTCTTACATAGAAGATGGTAATCTTTTATCTATCAAGAAACAAATAAACAATGAAGGATGGAATAGTTTAAATGATGACCAAAAAGAATGTTGGAAAGCTAATTTTATGCTAGATATAAATCCTGATGATTATATTGTTTATATCAATGTTCCTAATTATGGAAAATGTACTATTGCCAAAGTTACTGAAAAATATTTTTGGGGTTGGAATAGATATAAAATGGATGGAAGTCACTGCTTATATATAGATAAAGATTCTATACAAACTTTTAATAGAAATGATGAAGGAATTTCTTCTAATTTATCAAGAAGGTTTAAATTACAAGGAAAATACTGGAAAATTTATTTAGAAAACGAATTTTTTAAATTACTAGATGATCTCAAAAATGGAAATTTAAGTGGAAAAAATGCTACTGTCGAAAGTAGACTAACTACTTGTATCAATTCAAATGTAAAACCATATTTAAGTAAAATTTGTGAAGAATTACAAAAAGCACATAATGGAAAACATTTAGAAGGGTTAATTGCAAATATTTTAAAAACTATTCCCAATATAAAAAATGTTCAAATAAAATCTGGAGTATCTGATAAAGGTGGGGATATTATATTTGAGTATAGAAATGAATTAGGTGATCTTTTATCTTTTGAAAGAAATGAGAAAGTTGCTATTCAAGTTAAATCATATGTAGAAACTATTGATAGTACTCAAGCAATTAAAGATTTAGAAAATATTTTTAATTATGATCCTAGCATTACTACTGGTGTTATTATGACTACTGCAACACAAGTAAGTGATAATTTTTATAATGAATTAGATAATCTTAAAGAAAAATTTCAAAAAAATATTTCTATTATTTATGGTAGTGATTTTGCTAATTGGATTTTAAAATATGGATATAATAAATTTAATTAGTTAAAAAATGGGAAACTCAATTAACGAGTTTCCCATAAGCTTTTTTTGGCATTTTCAGACAATTTAAATCTTACATCTTTTCTTGGATATATTATTTTTGGCTCTTTAGTAACTGGATCAGCTATTCTTCTAGGTTTTTTATCTAGAATTTCAAAAGTTCCTCTATTCATAAATTTTACCTTATTATCTTTAATTACAGCCTCTGATATTGTCTCTAAAAAACACTCAATCTCTTTTATAGCCTCATTTACTGATATCTTTTCATCAAAGTTTTTTTGATATAATTTTCCAAATCCTCTTTTATTCATCTATATCCCTCTTTCCATTTATTTCATCTCTAAATTTTAACCCTGTTTTAAATTTTAATTTTTTCTTAGGTTCAGTATAAGAAAGCCCACCTTTTGGAGATACTACCTTTCTAGCAGCTACATCTTTTACTTCAAAAACTCCCCAATCTTTAAACTTTAACTCTCCTTCTAACTCTAAAGCCTCAAAAAAAGTGTCCCAAAAAATATCCATTCTTTTTTTAGCATCATTTAAATTTTTTAGTCCTCTCTTCTCTTTATAGAGTTTTAAAAATTCTATCTCTTTCATATTAGTCACCTCTCTAATTTCTTAAATACATTGTTCTAAAAGAATTTTCATTTTCTTTTTTTATTTTTAAAATTTTTTTATTTTTGCTTTTTTTTGTTCTTTACTTTATAATATAATACAGAGAAATTCAATATTTTTTTATCCAAGGAGGAGTTTTTTGTGTCTTTTAACTTGTTAATTATTTTACTTATATTTACTTTATTTTTAAGTTTAGCTTTTTATTTTATCCTTACTAAAGCTACAATAAAACTTTATATAAAAGATAGATCTCTAATAATAGCCCCTGATTCTTTAATTCACTGGTTTGACAAAAATCCTCTTAGAAATATAAAAATATTTTATCTTATACTTGATATTATCTGTACTGCTTTAACTTTATTTTTAATATTTACACTTTATTTTGAATAGAATGGAGGAAGAGATGGATATTTCTCTATTAGATATAAAAGATCATGTTAAAAAATATGCTGGAGCTATATCTAGCCTTGTAAACGTTGATGTAGGTGTTGTGGATAAAAATATGGTAAGAGTTACTGGAACAGGGTTATACAAGAATATAGAAGGTGTATCAGCCTTAGGAAGTGTGTATAAAAATACTCTTTTAACTGGAAAAACTAATATTATTGAGAATCCTCGTTACCATGCTCTATGTAGTGAGTGTTTAGATAAAAATAGATGTTGTGAAAAGCTTGAAATTGCAACTCCTATATATTGTAATGAAGAGATTGTTGGAGTTATTGGACTTGTTTGCTTTAACGATGAGCAAAAAGAAAAGATTCTCAAGGATATTGATGCTTACCTGAATTTAACAAAACAGATTGCCGAATTTATTGGAATTAAATTTTATGAATATCAAGAAAATCTAATGCAAAAAGATAGAGAGCTAACTTTAAATACTATTATTGATAATATGAGTAAAGGGGTAATAATCAGTGATTGTCACAATAAAATTACAAGGATAAATAGTATAGCATCTAGAAAGTTAAAGATAAATTCAAATATCCTAGGAGAGTCTATGGAGCTTATTAGCCAAAATGATTCTCTGATGAACGAGGAGATTTTCACTCTTAAAATTAATAACAATGAATATAATGTTGCTGGAAAAATCATCCCTCTAAAATCTTTTAACAAGGTAAAAAGCAATGCTTTTATCTTTGAAGATGTAAAAAAAATAAGTAAAAATATAGTAGAATTTACTGGAAATAACAACATTATCACCCTTGATAGTATAATAGGATGTTCCAATGCTACTAAAACTTTAAAAGAGGATATTAAAAAGATTGCTACTACCAATTCAACTGTATTGATTACTGGAGAGAGTGGAACTGGAAAAGAGTTAGTTGCCCGTTCTCTTCACTCTCAAGGGGATAGAAGAGATAAACCTTTTGTAGTTATCAACTGTTCAGCTATTCCTGATACCCTATTAGAGAGTGAACTTTTTGGATATGTAAAGGGAGCTTTCACTGGAGCTAATCAAAATGGACGTATAGGAAAGTTTGAACTTGCTAATAGTGGGGTTATCTTCCTTGATGAGATAGGAGATATGCCTCTATACCTACAAGCAAAAATTTTAAGAGTTATACAGGAGAAAAAAATAGAGAGGATTGGATCTAATAAAAGTATAGATTTAGATATTAAAATAATTGCTGCAACTAATGTTGATCTGGAGAAAAAAATAACAGAGCAGAAATTTAGAAGAGACTTATATTATAGATTAAATGTAATCCCTATAAAACTTTTACCATTGAGAGAGAGAAAAGAGGATATTATCCCAATTGTTAATAATTTGATGAAGAAATATAATGTTCTTTCAGCTAAATATGTCCACTCTTTTGATGAGAATGTAAAAACTGCTCTACTAAATTATGATTGGCCTGGAAATGTAAGAGAGCTTGAAAATGTTATTGAACTTATGATTAATATGTGTGAAAACAACGATGTTTTAACTGCTGATCTTCTACCTGATAATATTTTAAATCAAGTTCCTAGTTCTAAATCTTACTTTAAAAATTTAGATTTAAAGATTGATAATACTGAACTTGAAGATTTTGAAAAGATTGAAAAAGAGTATATTGAAAAAGCTCTTATTAAATATGGAGAAGATACTGAAGGGAAGAAGTTAATAGCTAAAAAAATGAATATAGGGCTTACAACTCTATATAGAAAGATGAAGAGATTTAATATTAAGACTTATTCTGGCGAAACTTATCTTTAAAATAAAATGTACCTAATATCTTAGAAAATAACCAAGATTTTAGGTACATTTTTTATTACATATTATATCCAAAGTGTTGATTTTCAACTTTAAATCATGTTATTATAAATTATACGAGAAATAAAAAATACTTTTCAATTTTTTACAACTTTACTATAAAACTGTTCTTCCTTAAAAACTGAAAAAATATAAAATAGTATTATTATAGGAGGTTAAAATGCCCATTCTGCCTTTCATCTGTTTAAGCATTGGAATCTTATTAGGAATTTTTATTAAAAATAAATATTTCATTATTTACTCTGGAAAATTATCAACAATTGCTCTTTCTTTATTAATGATTTCTATAGGATTGGGAATTGGAATTGATAATTCAATAATGGAAAACTTTTTTAAAATAGGATTTAACTGTATAGTTATTTCTCTTTCAGCTATTATCTTTAGTGTTATTTTTACTATAATATGTGAAAAAACTGTTCTTCCTCTTAAACAACTTGATGAAGAACTTGAGAAAAAAAATATTACTTTCTCTACTAATTCAGTTGAAAACCAAGAAGAAACAAATGAAGTATTAGATAGTGATTCTAAACTTGTTTGGATTATGCCTGGAAGTTTAATATTTGGACTTCTATTAGGTTTATTATTTCAAAGTAATATTTCATCTAAATTTATAGATATAAGTTTTTCTATTTTTTTAACAATTCTTTATATTTGTGTAGGTATTTCTCAAGGTAGTGACAAAGATATTTTTAATTATTTAAAATTATTAGGAATTAAGATAATTTGGTTATCTTTTGCAATTCTTATAGGAAGTATAACAGGTGGATTCATCGCAGGAAAATTATTAAATATTCCTTTAAACATATCTGTAATTTCTGCTAGTGGAATGTGTTATTATAGTATTACAGGAGCTTTTATGACTAATACATATGGACTAGAAGTAGGAACATATGGTTTTATTGTTAATATACTTAGAGAAGTCTTTACCATTTTATTGATGCCTATTCTGATAAAAATAAGTCTTGGAAGTCCTATCGCTGGTGGAGGAGCAGGAAATATGGATACTATGTTAATGCCTGTAACTAAATTTGTTGGAGCTAGATTAGGAATGGTAACTTTATTGACTGGAACTATACTAACATTTATTGTTCCTATCTTATTACCATTGTTAGCATCTTTATTTTAATATCAATTAGCAAAAAAGTTCAAGTAATATTCTTTTTAATTTTTAAAATAATATTACTTGAATATAACTTAAACCTTTAATTAATAAAAATATAATTTTGTAGTTGCTCTCTAATATAATTGCTATGATCAACATAGATTCTTATTTTGTTTTGCTTTTTTAAAAAATTTTCAATATTATTAAAAATATTACACAAATTATCACTGTCTATTCCAGAAGAAATTTCATCAAACAAATATATATCAGCCTCTTTATTTGCTAAAGCTCTTGCTATTTTTATTCTTGTTTTTTCTCCACCAGATAAAGTTCCACCATTTTTCCCTATATTTTTCTCTTTATATCTTGAATCTAAATATTCTAAATTACAAATTTTTAAAATTTCTCTATATTCATTTTCAATAAGATTCTTATTTCCAAGTAATATATTATCTTTTAGACTCATATTAAAAATAAAATCATCTTGCATCATATATGAAATTTTAGGAAAATAATTTACTTTTTTATCATTAAAATAATAATAAACATTACCTATTTGAGGCTTAATTAAACCTGAAATTATATTTAATAGTGAACTTTTACCTTTTCCACTTTCTCCAAAAATACCAAATGATGAATCTATAACTAAGTCAATATTAGACTGTACTATATTTTTTTCAAATTTAATAGTTATCTCTTTTAATTCTATTTTATCAACTTTTCCATATATCTTTTTCTCCTCTTCTGGAAAAGCTCTGATTTCTTCTATTCTTTTTAAACAGTTTAAAATCTCTATAACTTTAGGATAAAGCTCTATTAATTTTAAAATAGGGTCTGTCAATAAATGATTATACATCAAAATAGCTGTTAATTCTCCAATTGTTAAATAATTTTTTTTCACAAAAATAGAAGTTACTATTAAAGTAATACCAAAAGAGATAATAAAAGTTATATCTGAAAAAAAGAAATTTATACTTTTTAATTTTGTTTGTTTTATTTTGATTTCTTGTAATGAAAAAGAATCTTTTTTTATATTTTCTAAAAATTCTTTTTCAATTTGATGAACTTTTAAAGTTTTTATTCCTAATATTCCATCGTTAAATAGTCCTAAAATATTTATCAATTTTGCTTTTGACAAAAAAATAATCGATTTAATATTTTGAGATATTTTATTAACTATTAAAATTAATATTAATACTGGAGGAAATACATAAATAATTAATAAAAAATTTATTCTACTAAAAAAATAAATTCCAAATAAAAAAGTAAAAAAAGATAATATTATCTCTGAATATAAAGTTATTATATTTTCTCCTATTTTTTCCGAATCTTCTATAATAGATAAAGAAAGAGATGAAATATTAATTTTATTTAAATACTCAAATTTAATTTTTGAAAATTTTTCAAATATTAAAATCTTTAAATTAGTTGATATTCTAGCTTGATTACTTTCAGAAAACCATTTTGTAAGTGCAAATAAAAAACTTTTAAAAATATTTGCAAGAATAAAAAATAATCCTATTTTAATAATAGTATAAATATTTTCTTGATTAAAACTTGTATTAGCTATATCAATTATTTTTTCTATGAAATAAATTGGTAGTACTCTAAAACAAGAAATAAAAAGTAATAGAATAAAAAGAATTATAAATATTTTTTTATTTTCTTTAAAAAACTTTACCATATATCATCCTCTTAATTATATATTAAAAATATTTTTTATTATTCTATTATAACATAAATATATTTTTAATAATAAGTAATTTTTTGTTACTCAATTAACAAAAAAGCTATTATAAAGCGTTAATTGCTCTATAATAGCTTTTTTCTATTCTCCCATTATTCCTGTCAATGCTATACCTAAAGGTGTTACAAGTAGTGGCTTATAAGTTTTTATTACTTTTTTCTTCAATTCCTTTTGGAAAACTGCTTCAAACTCACTAAAAGTACAAGCCCCTCCAACTACATAAACCTCATCAACATCATAATCTTTTAAAAATCTTTTTACTATTGTAGCCATCTTTTCTACAACTGGTCTAACTATTTGGAAAACCTCTTTCTCTCTACTTTTATCTTTCTTTATCTTTTCAGCTTCATCAAAAGATACCCCATAGTTTCCTGCAATAACTAAAGACATATGAGTTCCACCTGTTGGTTCATCAGCTGTAAATATAACCTTTCCATCTTTTAAAATACTTATTCCTGTTGTTCCCCCTCCAACGTCAACAACTGCTCCATCTTTTATTTTTAAAACATGAGCTGCTGCTGAAGGTTCATCAACTACTTTTACAACATCTATATCAGCCGACTCTATAACATTTACTATTGCCTTTACACTTCCACTTTCTACCCCAGGTGGTATAGCTGTAAACCCTTTTGTTATCTCTATTCCAAGTTCCTCTTCAAGCTTCTCTTTCATTCCTCTTACAATATCAATAGCTCCTCTAAAATCAACTACAATTCCATCTTTAACTACTGATGATTGATAAGTTGCTCCACCAATTGGATTTCCCTCTTTGTCTACTATACTCATTACTATATTGGCAGTTCCTAAGTCAACTCCCACATAGTACTCCTCTTTATCAAAATCTAAAACTGGATTTTCTATTGTTTCATCAAATCTTTTTATATATTCATTTACTTTTTCTAAGTCCATTTTTTCAGCCCCTTTTAATTATAAATGAAAATTGCTTAAAAAATCTTCATTTGGTGAATTTATATTTGTTGCAGCTATAAGCTCTTTAATTTTTAAATTTTGTACTTTTACAACTGTATTTTTTACTGCTGAAGTATCCCCTTCAAATAAAACTACTCCCTTGTTACACATTCCTATACCTATCTTTATTGTTAAAACCTCCACTGGACTTTCGTCTTCTATAAAGTCAGCAGTTTCTATTGCTTGAACTGTATTAGAAAACTCTAACATTCCTAAACTTCTTACTCTTTCTGGGAATTTTATTGTTTTATTTAATTTTTTTACAAGATCTGCATCTACTCCACTTACAAGTCTTTCAGTGATATATTTGTACTCCTCTTGCTCTTTTAAAAAGAGAATATGCCTTCTTAAACTCTCAATTTCCCCTTGATTTCCACTACATATTATCATATATCTACCTGGGCAGAGAAGTTTTGATACTTCTATATCTACATTAAAGTTTTTAGTTATCTCATCAAAAACTAAAAATCCTGTACTTATATTTTTTAATTCTAATAAAACAAGTGATTTTTTCATCTTCTCCTCCCTTCTTAATACCAGTATATATAATTTCAAAACTTTTTTAAAATTGTATATACTGGTATTTTTTAATATAGGTGACTTTAAAAAAAGTCACCCATACTAAAATACTTTTATTTTATAGACAAAGCTCCAACTAGAACGCATCTTCTGTTTCTTGCAAAACTTCTTGCAGAAGTTAATCCTTCTCCAGTAGGTCCTGCTATTGTAAATGTAGTATGTCCCTCTCCACCTACACCGATTCCTGCATATGAAGGTCCATTTTTTACAAGAATTGTTGTTTCCATTTCTCTTGCATATTTGCTAAGAATATCTATATTTTTAGAATGAATCATAGCTGTATGTCTTAATCCATGTTCTAACTCTTTAGAAACTTCTATTCCCTCTAGAGCATTTTTTACTCTAACTATTGGTAATATTGGCATTAATAATTCTTTTTGTGCAAATGGATGTTCTTTTGTAGTTTCAGCTATTATAACTTTTATTTCATCTCCAACTTCAATTCCTAAGTCTTTTAAGATAACTTTTGCATCTCTTCCAACATAAGATCTATTTGGAGATCCATTTGTTAATACCATTCCTACAAGTTTTTCTATAACTGCTTCATCTTTTAATAGATAAGCTCCATTTTTTTGCATTTCAAATATTAGATAGTCAGCTATTGAATCAACAGCTACAACTTCTTTTTCTGCTATACATGGAAGGTTATTGTCAAAACTACATCCTGCAATAATATCCTTAGCAGCTTTTTCGATATCAGCTGTCTCATCAACTAATACTGGAGGGTTTCCTGCTCCTGCACCAATAGCTTTTTTACCACTAGACATTACACTTTTTACAACCCCTGGTCCTCCAGTTGCAACTAACATTTTTATATTAGGATTTTCCATCATTTTATTTGTATTTTCAATACTTGGTTCATCTATTGTAACTACAAGATTTTCTGGTCCTCCAACTTTTCTTATAGCTTCATTTATAAGTTCAACTGTTCTTATTGAAGTTCTTTTTGCTCCTGGGTGTGGTGCAAAAACAACAGAGTTTCCTGCTGCTATCATTCCAATAGAGTTACAAATAATAGTTTCACTAGGGTTTGTAGATGGTGTTATAGCTCCTATTACTCCATATGGAGAAAGTTCCATAACAGTAAGTCCATCATCTCCACTATAAGCAAAAGCTTTCAGATCTTCTACTCCTGGAGTTTTAGCTATTGTAACTTCATGTTTTAATTTTTTATCAGCTACTCTTCCCATTC
This sequence comes from Fusobacterium varium, assembly GCA_021531615.1. Lineage (NCBI taxonomy): Bacteria > Fusobacteriati > Fusobacteriota > Fusobacteriia > Fusobacteriales > Fusobacteriaceae > Fusobacterium > Fusobacterium varium. Next base: position 58,231 of record JADYUE010000006.1, read on the forward strand.
CAGTTTCACTTACACCAAGTTCAGCTAATTCTAAAGTGTAATCTTTTAAAGTTTCTCTTATAGAGTTAACTATTCTTTCTCTTAATTCAAGTCTTGAAGCAAAAAGAGTTGCTTGAGCTTTTTTAGCTGCTGCTATTGCTTCATCCATAGAATGGAAAACTCCATTTTTAGCTTCACAGCAACTGCAAGTTTCCTCTTTATTTTCAACTTTTTTTAATTCTTTCATTAGCATAGCAACTATAGCTTCCATGTTATTAGTATCTAAATTCATTTTCTTTCCTCCTGCTATTCAGCTTGAAAAGCTTCAACACAAGCTTTTGCCACTGTCATATCCTCTTCAACTGTTCCTCCACTAACTCCTACAGCTCCAACAATCTCTCCATCTCTCTTTAATAAGCAACCTCCTCCAAATACTATATATTTAGAATCAGATTGTAATCCATATAGAGATCCTCCTGGCTGAACTAACTCTGCCAATACTGATGTTTCAATCTTCAAAGCTGCTGCAGTATAAGCTTTTTTCTTAGCTATTTCCACACTTGCAAGAAGAGCATTGTCCATTTTTTCCTCTAATATTAAATTTCCCTCATTATTTACAACAGTGAGTACAAAATCTAAATTTAACTCTTTAGCTTTTTTCTCTCCTGCTAAAACTATTCTTTTAGCTTCTTCTAAAGTTAATTTTTTCTTTTTCTCTTCAACAGTTAATTTTTCCATTAAAGTTTTTGAAATATGTTTTACAGCTACTTCATCTTCTACAACTCTTGCTAGTACAAAGAGTATATCAGAAACTCTATTTACATATTTTAAAATCTCTGGTTGTAAATTTTCCTGTTCATTGAGAGCAATTATTCTTCTTTCACTTCTTCTTACAACAGTTCTAGCTACATGAAGTACAGCTGACTGAATATCTTCTCCTGGTATAAGAAATTTATACAATGGAAGAAGTTGTTTTGAATAATTATCAATATATTTTTCTAAGATCTCTATGTCTGAGATCTCTATCTTCTCTTTTAACTTATTTATACCATTAGCATCACTTGCTAAGTAAGCTGCAACTACTAGGAATTTCTCTTGTATCATATATAGAATATCTTTTATCTCTTTATTTTCTACAAAAGCCCTTGCCACTCCTATAAAAGCTGCTGCTTCATCTATACTTCCATAGGCATCTACTTTTAAACTGCTTTTTGATATTCTGCTTCCACCAAAAAGTCCAGTTTCTCCAGCATCTCCCTTTCTAGTATAAACTTTCATTAAATTGGTATAGACCTCTTTCAATTTCTATCACCACCTAGCTTTGCTCTATAGTATCTATTATTGCAACAATAGCAGAATCAATTGGAACTTTTCTATCTTCACCAAAAGCATACATAGATACACTTCCCTCAGTTACTAAAACTTGATCCCCTATTCCTGCTCCAACACTATCTATACTGACTAACTCTTTTCCTGAAATTTGTCCATTCATATCTATTGGAGCAACAATAAGAATTTTCTTTCCATTTAATCCTTCATCTTTTGTGGTAGATACTATTTTTCCAACTACTTTTGCTATAAACATATAACCAACTCCTGATTATTCAGCTATTTCAAAAACAATACCATTGTTTTCTGCTTTTTCTTTTGCTAATGTTGTAACAATACTATTTTTTGATATTATGATTCTTTTATTATGAAAATCAAATATATCATCAGCAGTGATTATCTTTTTTTCTTTTAAAGAATATATATCTTTAAATCTTCTATTCATAACATAGTCAGATAATTCATTGCTCTTTACAAAAATTATTCCATAACTTCTTAATTTTTCTATATTAAAGTTAATTTGGTTTCCATAAGCTGTTTTATTATCTGCTATACATGAATCATACACTGCAATTATCTCTTTCTGAGCTAACAATGCTTTTGAAATAAGATAAGTTGCTGCATTATCTCTAATTCCAACAGCAATCTTTGCACAGCTGTTTTTTGTTAATAATGGAAGAATTATTAGATCATTATCTTGTAAAAACTTTCCACTATTTTCAATAGTAAAGTCTGATACAACCTTAAAATCTGAAAATCTTTCTTCTCCTACAACTGATTTTCCTGCTTCTGAAAAAACAACTTCTAAATCATACTCTTTAGAAATTTTCTTTAGTTCTAGCATAATCTGTTCTAGGTTTCCAGTTCCTCCATTGATTATAACCAAACCTCTGTTTTTTTCCTTTTTAGTAGGTGCTTCTTGCTCTTCCAATCTTTTTAAGACCTCTTGAACAATATAATCCACCATTTTATCAAAATCCATTTTTCACCCCTCACAGGGTTTCTTATATAGAAAGGAGTTTAAAAAAACTCCTTTCTCAATTAATCCCTTATTATTTTTACAAAGTCGTTATTTTTTAATCCAGCAGCATTAGCTTCATCCATGTCTAAATGGATTTCTTTAGCCATATTGCTACCTACTCTCATCAATACATTATAGAAAACTGTTTTTCTCTCTCCAGAAGTTTCCACTTTCACTAGATCTCCATCTTTATAACCTCTAATATCAGCTATAAATTTAGGCATATGAATGTGTCTTCCTGCTACTATAACTCCTTTATCTTTAATAACTTCACCTTTTGGTCCAATTATTTTTATTCCAGGAGTTCCTTCTAATTTTCCTGATTCTCTAACTGGAGCTTTTATCCCTAGTTTAAAGCTATCACTTATTGATATTTCAACTTGTGTTTCTTTTCTAACTGGTCCAAGAACTCTTACACCATCAAACTTACCTTTTGGTCCAACTATTGTAACCTTTTCTTCAGCTGCATATTGTCCAGGTTGTTTCATATCTTTCATTCTTGTTAAAGTGTGACCAGCTCCAAACAGTATCTCAAGGTCATCTTGAGAAAGGTGTATGTGTCTATTAGATACCCCAACCACCACATCATCAGATATTATCTCTTGTAACACCTCTCTCAAAATGCTTTCCATTGATTTCATTTTAACTCACAACTATTTTACTAATTTTGGTAATAATTTTTCTGTATCAGCATGTGGTCTAGGGATTACATGGATAGATTTAACTTCTCCAACTCTTTCTGCTGCTGCTGCTCCTGCATCAACTGCTGCTTTAACTGCTCCAACGTCTCCTCTTACCATTACTGTAACTAATCCTGATCCTATTTTTTCATATCCTACTAATTCTACGTTAGCTGATTTAGTCATAGCATCTGCTGCTTCGATTGCTCCTACAAGTCCTTTAGTTTCTATTAATCCTAATGCGTTTCCCATTTTTATTCCTCCTCAATTTTTTTAGTTGTTGTTCTAGTTCTTCTTGTTCTCGTTGTTCTTGTTCTAGTTTTCTGTGCTGTTATTTTTTTTTTATAGAATCAGCACTTTCTACTACTTCTTCTACTGGTTTTTCTTCTACTTTTTCAATTACTTCTGGTGCTTTTTCTTCAACTACTGGAGCTGTTTCCTCTTCTGGCACTAGTTCTTCAACTTCTACCATTTTAGCTACTTCTTCAGATGGTCTTGCAATAACTAATTGACTAACTACTGTTGTCAATCTTTCTGCTGCCATTACTGCTGCATCAACTGCAGCTTTTACTGCTGAAACTTCACCTTCGATTTTAACAGTTACCATTCCACCACCTTTTGTAAGTTCATAATCTATGACTCTTACATTAGCAGCTTTTACTGCTGTGTCGGCAGCTTCAATAGCACCAACTAATCCTACTACTTCTATCAATCCAAGTGAACTTATCATCATCTTCCTCCTGTCATCTCTGGGATAATAAATGGATTTCCTTTTATGAGTCTGGCTCCATTTACCCCCACAGCTCTAAGGATACTCACATCACTATCTACATCATATTTAAATAATGGTTTGTCTTTTTTTAATTTTTCTTGATATAGAGTTACCTCTTTTTCACTAATACCTATTCCAACTCCTAATTTTGATTCTTTAGAAGCTTCATATCCTAAGATATTTGCATCATTTTCATCACTAGGAACTAAAATATATGGTATCTCTTCCTCTTCAATTCCCCAGAGGATGTTACTTAATTTTTCATTTATTTCTATTTTAGAGCTATAAAAAATGTTGATTCCAACCTTTTCCTTTTTAGCTATATTTCTTCTTAACTCCTCTACCATGACTATTCCTCCTCATAAGACAAGGCTAGTCCAGTAGCAACTGCATTTCTTGGTCCTTCTACTCCTCTGATATTTCCTCTTCCTGCTACTACTCCATAATATGAAAGTTTTTCTGTAACCATTTGAGGAATTTCAAAGTCTAAAGCTGAACCTCCAACTAGAACTACATGATCTATATCTCTTATATTTCCACTTGGAGTAACTTTTTTCAAAGCTCTTACTGCATTTACTACAAATACCTTTTCTTTTGCATCTCTTCTTACACTTTTTATTTTTTCAATAGTCTCATCTATATCTAGAGGAATCATTTGTCCCTCTTTTAAGATTACTACTCTTGCAAAAACTCTTGGATCAAGTGGTTCTTCAAAGAATTGAACACTTCCATCTTCGTGTCTTATATTGAAAAGGCTTTCTACTTTTGCTAGAGGATATTTTTTAATATCTTCTGCTAAATCGAAATTGTCTATTCCAAGCTCTTTATCTATCAACATTGTTACCATGTTTCCTGCACCTGCTAAGTGACAAGAAAGAATTTTTCCATCTCTAGTTATAACTGAAGCATCTGTTGATCCTGCTCCCATATCTATAATTGCCAAAGGTTTATTTGTTCCTGGAGTTGTTAAAGCACCAAGAATAGCCATCTCTGCTTCTACTCCTCCTACAACAACTTTCTTTTGCATCTTTTCTTGAAGATCAGAAGCTATCATCTGCATTTGCAATCTATCAGCTTTTACCATAGCAGCTAATCCTATAGCATTTTCCATAGAAAATTCTTCAGCTATACCACCTTTTACTTTTTTAGGTACAAAAGTATTTACTGCAAGTAGATCTTGAATTTTTATGTTTTTAGGATCTTGTTCTGTAAGTTGTGCCATTACAATTCTTACTTTTTCAAGCATTCCTCCAGCATTAGTTCCTGTTTCTCCCCAAATATCTACTACTGGGAAACAAGTTTCTAAAGCTTCCATAATCACTTCAGCACCTTTATCTACTTCAATTTCTCTATTCTTTGCCATACCTGCTATATGAATTTTACCAGCTGGTATTACTCTTGATTTTACATCTCCCTTAGGAGTTTTTATTACTACTGCTGATCTATTTCCAATTAATGCCCTAGAAATAGGTACTATCATTTTTGTCTCTTCAGAAGTTAGCTTGAATAAAGTAGCTATTCCATATGGGTTTGATAGCATAGAGATAACCTTTCCCTTTTCGGCTACCTCTAATGCTGTCAACATATTTACTGGGATTTTTTCAAAGTGCAATACTTCATCAACTATTGGTATCTTCTTATTCAGCCTATTATTTATTAGAACTGCATCATCTTTTTGAACTACTGCTCCTCTTATATCTACCCCTTTAGCTGTCATATCATTAATTTTTCTAGCTGCATCCTGAAAATCTATATGTTTTGGTATAAGAGCGATTACCTCTTTTCCTGATAGTTTCTCATCTATATTGTCTAACAGAACAGATATCCCTACTCCTATTCCTGCTCCCCCTGGAGTAGTAGGATTATGACCTATCATTGTAGATTCAGTTATTATAGTTTCTGTTATAGTTTCCATAGCAACGTCACCTATAACAGGAGCTGCTTCATTTATTCTTACTAAAGACAGATCTTTCATATCTCTTCCTGCAGCATTAAAGGCTTTTTGTAAAGAAGCAAATACACCTTTTACATTCTCTTTTGTTCCTTTAATCCCTGTAGTTTTTACTATTCCACTACTCAAGATATTTATCTCTTTACCATTTACTTCAGCAAGAGTACTTTCAGTTGTTGCATTTCCTATATCTATTCCTACAATAAGCTTCATTTTTCCTCCTAACAGGGAAAGATTAGTCTTTTCTTAATCTGTCTCTTTTTTCATATAATTCTGCTGCTTCTCTTATAAATTGAGCATTTATAGAAGCATGATATTTAGTTTCAAGTTCATCTGCTATTGCAAATAACTCTTCTTTAGTTGATCTATATGGTCTTAAAGCATTATATATTTCAAGAATTCTTGTATCTGGAACTGCTATAAGTTCAGAAGCTCTTCTTAAGTTTCTTGCGAAAGAGTGTCTATTTACACTTTCAGCTACTTGAGCTTGCATTTCTAGTGTTTCAGGAGCTATTCTACAGTCAGCTGCTCCTACTGTTCCGTTCATTACATTTTCCATTGTAAATTCTTCAAGTTTTTTTCCTGTTGCAGATCTAACTACGTCAGCTTTCTTTTGGCTTAAAGGATAATCCTTACTAGTAGTTTCTCCACAGCTAGTTTTTGTTACTGTATTTGAATTGCTTTCACCTTTTGCCATAGAAAGCATTACTTCTCTTATCATTTTTTCTAGTAATTGTTGGTCCAAATTAATTCACCACCTTAATTATTTTTATTTAAAAATAGGATTTAATTCTACTGGTTTTGCATTTACTACAACATGTTCAGTTTCTTTTATGTGTAATAATGCTGCAATAGCTTGATATTTAGGTCTTGCCATTTGGTCGTTCATTTGAGGAACTGGTTTTGGAGTTTCTCCTTTTGCATATTTAGCAGCATTTTTTCCTATCATTCTGTAATGCTCTCTTTCTAGTAATGGAGCTTGAGGGAATAACTCAAGGTTAGTTAATGGGAATAGATCTTTTTGGTGAATAACTGTTGTACCTTTAGATTGAATTCCTATTCCTATTCCTGATCCACTTAATTTTGCTCCATCATTTGCAAGGATTGAAACGTCTGAAGTTCTTAAAATTCTTACTACTCTTGGAGTTAATCCTTCTTCTTCTATACCTGCCATAAGTTCTCTTAAAACATCTGCATGAGGTATATGAGTAATAGTTTCAGTTTGATATTTTCCGAAAGCAGCAGCAACAGCTATAACAACTTCGTCACTTCTAGTTCCTTTTTTAGCTTCTCCAACTTCTACTAATTCTAGTTTTCCATCTCTATTTTCTACTTTTTTAACTGGTTCTGCAGGAGTAGCAGAAGATTCCCCAGCATATCTTTTTATAACTTCTTCAATGATTCCTCTGATTTCATTTTCGTTCAGTTGCATCTTTTACCTCCCTAAACTATTTGATTTTTGATGCATCTACTGCATTTCCAATATTTGAAAGTTCTTCCCATTTTTCAGCACTGATTTGGTATCCAGTTCCTGGTCCTGTATAGTCGTTTCTATCATTTACAGCACTGATTACGTTAAAGTCTTTATCTAATATTGCTGATGTATGTAAGTGGTCTCCAGCAACTCTAAGTTTCATTAGTTTTAATAGGTCTGATGCAACATCATCAAATCCTTTAGTTTTAAGAGCTTTTACAACATCTATTCCTGTAATTCCTCTTTCCATCATTTCAGTAGCAGCTTTTATGTCAGCAACCATATCTCTTTCTGGCATATCTTTACTTCCGTGAGCATATGTAGCAGCTTCTACTTCAGCATCTGTAATTTCAGGAAGTCCTAAAGCTTCGAAAACAGCTTGAATTGCTCTAGCAGCTTTATTTCTAACTCTTACTACATCTTCTTCTTTTACTGGTTTTAATCCAGCATCTATTCTTAAGTCTCTTTGAATTATATTCCAGTCATCATAGTCTTCTGCATCCCAGTTTGATCCAGCAAACATGTTGTCATAGTTAGGAGTTGAACTGTATCCTGAACAGATAAAGTCAGTTCCTGGTATCATTTGCATTAATGATCTTGCTACTCTTCTTAAATCTGAATGTGTAAATGTTTGGTCATTACTTGATGCACATTCAAGGTCAAGCATCATAGCTACTAAGTTTTCAGCAAGGATTTCTCTTACTCCTCCTGGTACTGCTCCTGGAACTCCAACACAACTTACTGATCCGTTTTGGATTCCTTGTACTCCTGCTCCTTTAGTTATAAATAAGCAACGAGCTTCTAGATATAACATTGAACATCCTTCAGCATATCCCATTAGAACTTCTGATCCACTTCCTGAAGTATATCTCATTTTTAATCCTCTTGAAGCATAAGCTGATGCAAGGAATGATTTTGACCAAGGAGTGTCATCTCCGTCCATAAATACTGGTTCAGTTCCATAAACTGATACAGTTTCAGCATAAGCTGTAAGTCCTCTCATTCCTAGTAATAATTCTGTAGCTTCTTCAACAGAACATTGAGTTAAGATTCCAGGTCTTCCAACTTGTGATCCAACTAGTAAAGATATTGCATTGAATGGAGCATATCTTGTAACAGCAACTGTAGTTTCTTCTTCAGCAAATCCTCTTAAAGAAGCTTCTGCTGCGTCAGCTGCTATTTGAACTGGGTTGTCTTTAATATTAGTTACGTGACATTGGTTAGATGGAGTTTTTCTAGCTCTCATTTTGTTAACTGCCATCATCATTTCTAATACAGACATTTTTCCCATTACTTCAGCAACTTTTGCTGGAGTTAATGATAAAGTGATTTTTAAGATTTCATCTCTTGATACATTTATATCAACTAATTTTCTAGCTATTTCTAATGAATCCATAGCCATTACTTTTTCAACATTGTCTATTACTATTCCATAGTCTGCGATAAAGTAGTCTAGTAAGTCAAAATCTTCTCTTTTCTTTCCGTCAAGTTCAACTATTTTTCCATTAACTACTTTTACACTTGGTTTAGGGTCTAGAGGAGAGTTCATTGCTATTAACCCTACTTCAGGCCACTCTTTTACATATCCATCTTTATTTACAGGTCTATTACCTAATACTTCAAAACGTTTAGATCTCATTCTAACCTCCTAATTGATTTTCAGCTTTCAACTATTTTACTTAATTTTAGATATATGGGTGTGATGCTGATGGAGCTGGTCCTCCTAAAGTTTCAAGAAGTTTAACTCCTACTTCTTTAGCTGCAAGGATCGCTTGTCTAACTGCTCCAGAATCTCCACATATTGCTAAAATAACTTCGTTTGAGAAGCTAGTTCCTTTAGCTGGTGATGAGTAAGCAAGTACTTCTACATTAGCTGCTTTTAAAGCTGTATCTGCTGTAACTACTCCAATTGCTGCTGGTGCTCCAACGATTATTCCAAATGCTTTTCCTAAAGGTGCTCCAAATGCTTTGTTACATGCATATGATGCTCTTGCTGTATATTGAAGTTCAATATGTCCAGCTGGGTTTCCATAAACATCTCCGAATTTTTCAGTTACTGCTGCTATTGCAACTTCAACTGCTCTTCTAGCATCTGATACATCTTCAGCTCCAAATAGAATTAAAGATCCGTGTCCTGCTCCTCCTTCTGTATCTCTAGGAAGTTCTATACTGATTACTTCTGTATTTGTAGCTTTTACTGCTTCATCTGCCGCCATGATGAAAGGTCCTGCCCCTGTTCTTGCTCCAAGAATACCTATTGAACGATATTTTTTGTCTATTCCCATAGCTTCATGAAGTGCTGGGTCTACGTTAGCAATTACTAATCCGATTCCATTTCCGTGAGTAGTAACTCCTACAAATTCTGTTAAACGGCACTCTCTTTTTGCAGGTGCACAAGGTGTTTCACCCTTTTTATCTTTTAGTTTTTCCATAACTTCTGCCATCATTTTTTCTACTAACTTATCTTGCATTAATTTTTACCCCCCTTTAATTGATTTTTTATATAAAAAGGCTATTTTTAAGTTATCGCTTTAATTATATTAAGATAAAATGTCACATTAATGTCATATTTAACTTTTTTTGACACATGTTAAAACACTTTTCTAAAAATATCTTTTAAATCTTCAACATTGGCTTTTCTAATATTTCCACCTGTACAAATATCATTTAAAGCTGTTTCAGCCATTTCAGGAATAAGTTTGTTGTATTCAACTTCATCAATTCCCATATCTTTAACTCTAGCAGGTATTCCTAATTCTCTATTTAAGATTTCCACTGCTATTGCTAAACTTTCTGCCCCCTCTTTAACAGAGCTACAAGGTAGTTCTAATTCTTTTGCTATCTCATAGTATTTTTGAGCAGTTTCCATATCTTCACCATTAAATCTAATGATATATGGAAGTACTACACCATTTGATCTTCCATGTGGTTTGTGGAATTTTCCTCCTATTGCATGAGCAACACTATGGTTTATTCCTAAACCTGATTTTTCAAAGGCTATTCCTGCTATACATGATGCCTTTGCCATTTCAACTCTAGCATCTCTATCCTCTATATTTCTGTACATTTTTAAAAGATTTTTAAAGATACCTTTTATTGCTGTCATAGCATAGATTTGTGTATGAAAATTTGCTACTGAACAACTATATGCTTCTATTGCATGTGTTAAAGCATCTATTCCTCCATCTGCAACTACAGATTTTGGAAGTGTTCTTGTAAATTCTGGATCTAAAATAGCTATTTTAGGCATCATCTCTTCATCTTTTATAGGAATTTTTACACTATTTACTGTGTCAGTTATTACTGCATATGAAGTTACTTCTGATCCTGTTCCACTTGTAGTTGGTATAGCTATTACTGGAATATCTATTCCTGTTCTCTTTAAAAAATATCTTACTGCTTTAGCTGAATCAAGAGTTGATCCTCCTCCTACTGCAATAATAGTTTCTGGAGAAAAATCAATTACTTGGTCTAATGCTTTTTTTACAGACTCTAATGATGGGTTCATTTCTACTCCATCAAAAATATCATACTGAATATCTGATTTTTTTAAAGCATCTTCAACCTTTGCAATCAATCCAACTTTTACCATCATAGCATCTGTTATAATAGTAACTTTTTCACATTTTAGTTCTGCAAGTATGCTTTTTATATCAGCATCAGCATAAACTTCAGTTGTCACTTTAAAAACTTCCATTTTCCAACCTCCTTATAAAAAAATAGTTGCTATATTTTTAATATTCATATAATATAGTATTAGAGCAAATTGTCATTATAATGTCATTTCCTCTATTTTATTATTTAAAAATTAAACATTATTTCGCTATATTTAGGAGTGGGCAAACTATGAATATACATAAAAAAATTGCTGCTTTTAACACTTTAATCTTTATTATTTTTTATATTGTAATATTGTATCTGTTAAGAGCTTCAATTACTGTAAATAATATTCTTGTGATAAAATTAATTGTGCTGTCTATTTTATTTTTTTTAGTATCTGTTTTTGTTAATAAATTTGCACTTTTAAACTTGTATAATCTTTTAGATAAGTTTGAAACTGTCCTTTCTGAAATTAATAAAAAGTTTGTCAGCCAACTTAAAGATGATTTTTTAAATTTAGAGGATTGTTTCTATAAAGTTTTCTCCTCTGTTAAAACAGATATTTTAGATATCCTAGTTAAAGAGGGGGAAATTAAAAGAGAAAAAGAGAAGGCAGAAGCATTAAGTGAAAAATTAAGACTACTTAATAAAAATCTTGAAGATATGGTAGAACAGAGAACAAAGGAATTAAGTTTCTCAAAAGAGGTAGCCGAGTCAGCCAATAGAGCTAAAAGTGAATTTCTTGCTAAAATTAGCCATGAGATGCGTACACCTTTAACTCCTATAATTGGATATTCAAAACTACTTTTAAAAGAGTATCCAAATTCAGAGATAAAAGATAAATTAGATATTATTCATACATCTGGAGTTAAGCTTCTTAATTTTACAAATGAGCTTTTAGATTTCTCTAAAATAGAATCTGGAAAAGTAGATCTTAATTTTGAATCTTTTAGTGTTAAAGAACTTTTCCAAGAGATATTCTATGAACATAATTCCCTAGCAGCAACTAAAAATTTAAAATTTGAGATTAAATATGATAAAAATGATACAACAATTTATTCTGATAAAATGAAAATCTATGAGATAGTAAAAAATCTTATTCACAATGCCATTAAATATACAAATAAAGGTTTTGTTTTCTGTGAAGTTAATGTAAATAGTAATTTCCTTAATTTTAGTGTATACGATAGTGGTATAGGTATATCTAAAGATCATTTAGACTATATTTTTGAAAGCTTCGGACAGATTAATAAACATTCATCTGGAGCTGGTCTTGGACTTAGTATTACAAAAAAATTAGTTGAAATTCTTAAGGGTACTATTACAGTTGAAAGTAAAGTTATGGTTGGAACTACTTTTAATGTAAGTATCCCTATTGAAGTATTTGAAAAGAAAAATGAAAATTTCTCAGTTATTCTTACAAAGTTATTAAACTCTAATAATCCAAGTATAAAATCTATACTATTAAAAAGTATTTTAAAATTCCCAATTAGATTAAAGAGTTTAAAAGAAGCTTATAAAAAACAAAATATTGAACAGATACGTGAGATAAATCATTTAATTCTTGGTACTTATGGTAATCTAAATCTTACATTAATATATGACATGTCTAAAAAGATATCTGAAGAGTTAAAGAAAAATCCAGTATCTTTTGATACAATACTTTATTGTATTGAAGAATTAGAAAGAATGACTCACACTATTGATTATAGCGAATTATTTAATATGTATCTTCAATTTAATACTAAACAGATTAAAATTTTAATTGCAGAAGATGTTGAAGAAAATAGAGATTTCTTAAAAGCTGTTTTAGAATCTCCACTTATAAGTGTTACTTGTGTAGAACATGGTCTTAATGCTTTAAAGGCTATGAAAGAAAAGAAATTTGATGTAGTATTTTTAGATATCCATATGCCTGTTATGGATGGATTACAAACTATATCTCATATAAAAGCTAATGAAGAATTAAAAAATACTCCTGTTATTGCTCTTACTGCTCAAGCTATTATTGGAGATAAAGAAAAATATCTACCTTATGGTTTTGATGGGTATATTACAAAACCTATCAATGAATCTGTTTTATTTAGTTATTTAGAAAAATTTATATTTGCTAAGAAAAAAGGTGATAATAATGATTAAAGTCCTAACAATAGAAGACTCTGAAGAAACCAGAGATATTCTAAAGATAATCTTATCTGAAGAAAAAAGTATTAAGTTCTTAGAAGCTGCTTCTATTAAAGAGGGAATGGAAATTTTAAAAAAAGAAACACCAGAAATAATACTTCTTGATCTTTCTCTACCAGATGGAAATGGAAGTTATGTTTGTGAGCAGATAAAAAGTAATCCAAAATATTTTGGTTCTCCTTTTATTCTTGCTTTAACTGCTGAAACATCTCAAGAAACTGTAAACAAAACTTTAGAAATGGGTTGTGATGACTATATAAAAAAACCTTTTGATTCTAAAGAGTTATTGATAAGATTAAAAAAATTTCTTGTGAGAGTTCCTCAAAATAAAGATATTCTTACATATGGAAATATGAAACTTTTTTCTTCAGATAAAACTATGCTCTATGAAAATGAGCCTATTGAACTTTCTAAAAATGAGTTTGAACTTCTATCTTATTTTATTGTTAATAGAGGTTTACTTCTTACAAGAGAAAATATTTTAAATCATGTTTGGAAGGAAAATTTTGATATAAGTGATAAAGCTGTTGATCAATGCTTAAAAAGACTTAGAAAAAAACTACCTATTTTAAATGAAGTTCTAATATCTAAAAGAGGGTTTGGCTATATTTTAAAATAAAGGAGAAGTTAAATGGAAAAGGGGAAAAATATATCAGATGATTTTTTAGATATAGAGTTCTTTCAAATTTTACAAAATAGATTTGCTGAAGAGTTTGGAATAGCTAGTGTAATAACTGATATAAATGGATTACCAATTACAGAACCTAGTAATTTTACTGAATTTTGTAGTATTCATACAAGAGGAAGTGAAGTTGGATTTAAAAAATGTATGCTCTGTGATGCCTATGGTGGAGCTAAAGCAAAGGCTTTAAAAAAACCTGTTGTCTATCGTTGCCATGCTGGGCTTATAGATTTTGCAAGTCCGATTATTATTGGTGATAAGCTTGTTGGATGTTTTTTATGTGGACAACTTCTCTCTGAAAAACCTAATGAGGAAAAATTTAGAAAAACTGCTCATGAAATCGGAGTAGATGAGGATATATATATTGAAGCTGTAAAAAAAGTAAAGATTCTTCCATATGAAAAGATTGAATATGCTGCAAATTTTCTATATGATATCTCTTCTAAAATCTCTAACTTTAGCTATCACCAAAATACAGGTATTTTAGCAAATAATCTATGTCGTTCAAGTATAGATGGATTTTCAGATTTCTTAAAAGATATAGATATTTTTGATTTAAAAAAAAATAAGAAAATTTCTATTTTTTCAAAACTCTATTCAACTCTCTTTAAGAAAACTTTTATTACTGAAAAAAGAATATATCAATTAGATAAAAAAATTGATATCTGCTTAAATGAACTAGATAAAATCAGTGATAAAGTTAAATCTACTGAAAGGAATTTTAAATATTTTAATATAAGTCATATTTCAAAAAAACCTTGATTTTATTCAAGGTTTTTTCTAGCTAGAATTAAGATTTTCTGTTATACTAAATAGAATAATTAATATAAGGAGATAAATTTAATTTTATGAGTATTTTAGATGTTTCAAATGTAAGCCATGGATATGGTTCAAGAGCAATTCTTGAAAATGCCTCTTTCCGTCTATTAAAAGGGGAACATATAGGACTTGTTGGGGCAAATGGAGAGGGAAAGACAACTTTCTTAAATATAATAACTGGAAAATTGTTGCCAGATGAAGGAAAAATCTCTTGGTGTAGACATATTACAACTGGATATTTAGATCAATATAGTACTTTAGAAAAGGGAAAATCAATAAGAGATATTCTTCGTTCTGCCTTTGCTCATATGTATGATCTAGAACAAGAGATGATAGGTATATATGATAAGATGGGAGATTGTACACCTGAAGAGATGGATGCTCTTATTGAAGAGGCTGGAGAGATTCAAAGTATCCTTGAAGATGGAAATTTTTACTCTCTGGATTCTAAAATTGAGGAGTATGCTGCTGGGCTTGGACTAACTGATATAGGTTTAGAACGTGATGTATCTGAACTTTCTGGGGGACAGAGAGCTAAAATTTTATTGGCTAAAGTTCTACTTGAAAATCCTATGATTCTTATACTTGATGAGCCTACTAACTTCCTAGATGAAAACCATATAGCTTGGCTTAAAAATTTTCTACAAAATTATGAAAATGCTTTTATCTTAGTTTCTCATGATATTCCTTTTTTAAATGATGTTGTAAATGTTATCTACCATGTAGAAAATGCTGTTTTAACTCGTTATACTGGAGATTACTATCAATTTAGAGAAATGTATGAATTGAAGAAAAGACAGATTGAACAAGCATATAAAAAGCAACAGAAAGAGATTGCTCACCTTAAAGATTTTATTGCTAGAAATAAAGCTAGAGTTGCCACTACTAACTTAGCTAAAGATCGTCAAAAGAAACTTGATAGAATGGAGATCATAGAGATAGCAAAAGAAAAATTAAAACCTGAATTTGAATTTACTTCTGCTAGAACTCCAAGTAGAGAAGTTATTACAGCTAAAAATCTTGTTATTGGTTATGATGAACCTCTTACTAAGCCTCTAAACTTTACTGTTGAAAGAAATCAAAAAATTGCTATCAAAGGTGTTAATGGACTTGGAAAATCAACTCTTTTAAAAACATTGTTAGGGATTATAAAACCAGTAGCTGGAGAGGTTGAACATGGGCAATTTTTAGAGATAGGATATTTTGAACAAGAGGAGAAATCTGAAAATATAACTGCTCTTGACTTTATTTGGAATGAGTATCCAAGTATGACAAATAGAGAGGTTAGAGCTGCTCTTGCTAGATGTGGACTTACAACTGATCATATTACAAGTCAAATGCAAGTTTTATCTGGGGGAGAAAATGCAAAAGTTCGTCTATGCAAATTGATGCTAAAAAATATTAATCTTTTAATACTTGATGAGCCTACTAATCACCTAGATATTGATGCTAAAGAGGAGTTAAAAAAGGCTGTTAAAGAATTTAAAGGAACTGTACTTCTAGTAAGCCATGAGCCTGATTTTTATATGGATGTTGTAACTGATGTTTGGAATGTTGAAGATTGGACTACAAAAATAGTTTAATATTTTTATTAAAGAGAGAGTTTTATTCTCTCTTTTTATTTTTTTCATTTTGAAAAAATATATATTTTTAATTTTCAATTTGAAAATTTTTCCATTTTGAAAAATTATAATTTTATATAATCTAATAGAAAAAGTAATAATTAAGATCTTCTTTGAAAAATCTTAATTTTTTATTATTTGGCATTAGTTTTGCTTATATATTAAGTGAAATAATTTTTCTGGGAGGATTTAAAAAAATTATGGAAAACAATCAAGCTAAAAAGAATTGGGTTTTAAAAGCCCTTGACGTTGTTGAGAGAGTTGGAAATGGACTTCCACACCCTACTACAATGTTCATTATTTTCACTCTTATACTTATAGCAGTATCTTATGTTGCTGCAAAAATGGGGGTAAAAGTTTCGTATGAAACTTATGACAATGCTACAAAATCTTTAGTTACTAAAGAAACTGCTGTTGTAAATCTACTTTCACCTAATAGTATAAGATTTATGTATACTTCTGTTATCAGCAACTTCACTAGCTTTATAGCTCTAGGAACTGTATTTACTATTATTATGGGAGTTGGAGTTGCTGATGGTAGTGGATTTATGGCTGCTGTTTTAAAGAAAATAGTAGCAGTTACACCAAGAAAAGCTGTTACTGCAACTGTTATTTTCCTTGGAATTATGTCTAATGTTGCATCATCAACTGGTTATGTTATGCTTGTTCCACTTGGAGCTATTCTATTTATGAGTTTTGGAAGACATCCAATAGCTGGACTTGCTGCTACTTTTGCTGGAGTTTCTGGGGGATGGAGTGCCAACCTATTAATAGGTACTAATGACCCTGTTTTTGCTGGAATGTCTACTGAAGCTGCTAGAATGATCAATCCAAACTATACTGTACTTCCTACTGGAAACTGGTATTTTATGGTTGCATCAACTTTCCTTATTACATTTGTAGGAACTCTTGTTACTGAAAAAATAATAGAGCCTAGATTAGGAGAATATATTCCAGAGGAAAAGATAGCTGTAGATGATATCTCTCTTGATGAAAAAAGAGGTATGAAATTTGCATTAATCAGCTTAGTTGTATTCTTTATTATTGTTGGTATGCTTGTTGTTCCTGAAAATGCACTACTTAGAAACCCTACAACTGGTGAACTTCTTCGTTCTCCATTTATGAGTGGAATTGTATTTTTAATGTCTATGTTCTTTATGATTCCAGGAATTTTCTATGGAATTGGAGCTAGAACTATAAAATCTGATAAAGATATTATCAACTTAATGGTTAAATCAATAAATAACCTTTCTGGTTTTATGGTATTGATATTCTTTGCTGCTCAATTTGTGGTTTTCTTCAACTACTCAAACCTTGGAATTATCCTTTCTGTAAAGGGAGCTAACTTCCTACAAGAAACTGGATTTGTTGAAGTTCCATTAATATTTGCATTTATAGTAATGACTGCTATTATAAATATATTTATCGCTGTTGACTCAGCAAAATGGGCTATTATGGCACCTATATTTGTACCTATGTTTATGAGAATTGGATTCTCTCCTGAACTTACTCAAGCTGCTTATAGAGTAGGAGATTCATGTACAAATGTAATTGCACCTTTAATGCCATTCTTCCCATTAGTTGTGGCATTTGCCCAAAAATATGATAAGAAAAGTGGTATGGGAACTATGATTTCATTGATGCTTCCATACTCAATAGCTTTCTTAATAGGATGGATTATTCTTCTTATCATTTGGTTTGTATTTAATATTCCACTAGGTATTGGTGGTGGAATTCATTATCTAGGAATGTAGAAAATAAAAGGAGATGAAGTGTATATGGATAATAATAATTTAGAAAAAGTTTTAAAAATATTAGAAGAGGAATTAATACCTGCTGAGGGATGTACTGAACCAATTGCTATTGCTTACGCAGCTAGTAAACTAAGAAGTGTTCTTGGAAATATTCCTGAAAAAATAGATATCTATCTTTCTGGAAATATAGTTAAAAATGTTAAAAGTGTAAAAATACCTAACTCTAATGGAATGGTTGGAATAGAAGCTTCAGTTGCTATGGGTACTATCCTTGGTGAATGTGAAAGAGAACTTATGGTTATTGCCCATGTTGACACTACTCGTCTACCTGAAGTAAAAGAGTATCTTAACTCTGACAAAATTCATGTTCATCTAAATGATGGTGATGTAAAATTATATATAAGAATAGAAGGAACTTATGGTAATGATTCTGCTATGGTAGAAATCCAATACTACCACACAAATATCACTAGAATCTTTAAAAATGGTGTAGAATTAAAAGGTTGTCTATGTGATGACTGCTCTTGTGACAGTGTAATGACTGATAGAGAGTTCTTATCTGTTGAGCTAATCTACAATTTAGCAAAAACTATAGATCTATCTTTAATTGAACCAACTTTTAAAAAGGTTATAGATTATAACTCAGCTATTGCAAATGAAGGATTAACAAACTATTATGGACTTTCTATTGGAAAACTTATGAAAGAGGGAATTGAAGAAGGATTCTATGGAAATGATTTAAGAAATAATATGGCTTCTTTTGCAAGTGCTGGAAGTGATGCTAGAATGAATGGTTGCTCTCTACCTGTTATGACTACAAGTGGAAGTGGAAACCAAGGAATGACTTGTTCTCTACCTGTTATTAAATTCTGTGAATTAAAAAATCTTCCATATGAGCAACTTATTAGAGGATTATTCTTCTCTCATATGACTACAATACATATTAAAAGTAATATAGGAAGATTATCAGCATATTGTGGAGCTATTTGTGCAAGTGCTGGAGTTGCTGGAGCTATCTCATTCCTATCTGGACTTTCTATTGAACAAATAGGTTATGCTATTGAAACTACTCTTGGAACAATGTCTGGAGTTATCTGTGATGGAGCTAAAAGTTCATGTGCAACTAAAATTGCAAGTGGAGTATCTGCTGCACTTGATGGATATTATGCTGCTTCTAAAAATAGAAAATTTGAATTTGGAGAGGGAATCATTGGTAGAAATGTTGAATCTACTATTAAAAATGTAGGAACTCTTGGACAAGTTGGTATGAAGATAACTGATGAAGTTATTCTTGATATAATGATTAAAAATAAATAGTTCTTTCTGAGGGCTGAAATAAAATTCAGCCCTTTTTTATTTGATTATTAAACTTATAATTTTTAACATCAAGTTGTCTCCATGTTAGTGAATAAAGAATCCCTAGGCTCATTCCGTTGAAAATGCAAAACTCACTCGCAAGCTCGCTCAAACACGTTGCATTTTCTTAACTGCATTTCGCTGAGGGATTCTAATATTCACTTCCAAATTACGTCAACTTGATGTTAGGGATAATCTATTTTTTTTAATTAGAGTTTTTTCTAATATCAGTTAAAATGGAATTTGGAGAAGAATATTAGAGAGAGTTACGAAATCTGACGCTAAAAATTCCGACGTGTTTGAGACGAAGTCGAGTTTCGGAATTTTAGTCAGATGAGTATTACTCTTTCTTTATTCTTTGACATGGAATTTAGCTGATATTTAAAAGAAATTTAGATAACTTTAATTAACTAATTAACGTAAATAGCAAAGGTACTTTGCTGTAACCCTAGCGATGTGCTAGAAAGCTGAGCTTAGCTAGATAAATTATAGTTTTATTAATTGAAAAATAATATTAAAAATAGTATACTTTTTGTAATAACTTAGTTGTAGGAGGAAAAATGAAAAAAAATTCAAATATAATAGAAAAAATAGAAGCTCCTGGTTGGGATGCTATTGTAGCTACTTTTGAAAAAATATACCCAACTCAAAAAGAGCCTTTACACTATGCTCCAATGCTTTCTTGGCGTCTTGGTGGAGAAGATCCATTAGATGGAATAAGTGTATATGATGGTGGAGATTATTTTCATTTTGTAACTTTTGGTTTTTCTGAACTTTATGAAAAAGAATCTGAAGATTATGAATATAGTGGTTATGGCTTTGAACTTACATTAAAACTAAAAAAATCCTCTCTTATTAATAAAGATGATGAAATAGGTTGCATCTGTGGAATTTTACAATCTCTTGCTAAAATCTCCTATGAAGATGGAAGCATATTCCAACCTTATGAATATATATATACAGGACAAAAAACAGGTATGGACTCACGTTCTAAATCTAATATAACTGGATTTATTACTACTCTTGATGAAGCTGGAGAGATCAGCACTCCAAATGGAAAGGTTCAATTTGTTCAATTGATTGGAGTTACAGATAGAGAGTTAAAACAAATTATAGATGAAAAAATAAGTGTAGAAGAGTTAGTAAAAAAACTTGGAAATACACTAACTGATTATAAGAGAAAGTCTCTTTTCTAATATGTATATGATCAATAATAAATATTACTATCTGAAAAAAATAAAAGATAAAAAGAAGAATTTAGCTCTTCTACTACTAGCTGATCCTGAAGAAGAAGCTATTGATAAATATATTAATAAGTGTGAAGTTTTTGAGTTTTATCTTAAAACTCCAAGAAGACTCCCTCCTCTTTAGGTGGGAGATGAATTGGAGTCAACCTCTT